>JAALOD010000048.1 GCA_013372845.1 Candidatus Udaeobacter sp. | reverse complement strand
AGCGGGCGATTTTAAATTTACCGCGCATCATCGTGGGATCGCTGCCATCAATCGCCAGATTAACATTTTCAAGCACAATGAAAGCGTCCGGTCGCTGCACATCATAAAGAAAATGAATGAGCGGCGCCCACGGACTCTTTGTTTCAATGGAAGCAAAAGCCGTCTGATGATATGGCGTTGTTTCCCCGGAACCGATCGCCGGATTCTCGATCAAAACATTATATTTTCCGGCTATTTCCTTTAACTGATCGAGCAGTGCGGAGGCTTCTGCTGGATCCTTGAGAGTTGGTTGATGCTGGCGAATCCATTCGTCGCGTTTTGTCCAGAGGTCCCGTTCTTTCACGTAAAGAGCTTGTTCGGCTAACGTTGCCCTGCGCGCCGATATCCGCTTTTGTGCGCTCGCTAGCGCGCCGAAAACCCAGTCCAAAATGAAAAAATTGACTAACGCAAACACCGTGCCGGCAGCTACCCATGCGAGCACGCGCTCGCGCGAATTCATTCGCTGGTACCATGCCGGCATCATCATCGTGGCTTTCCCTCCAATCGGAACTGCGCATGGTCGTTCGGCAGAATGCGAGGCGCAGCCATGTCAAATTGAAAGACTCGCAAATTCGGATTCTTCTTTATCTTTTCGATGAACTGATAAGCCAGAGCAGTTGTGTTCGCCTCGCCATCGACGGCAATCTGACGCGCCGACTGGTTGTACGTCGTAATCCTCACCTCGGGAGATGGCAGACTTTCGAAAAGGTGCAGCAGAATTTCGACCGGGTAATAACGCGCATCGATCGCTGGAGACAGTGCCTTCCAGTTCGCTTCCGTCGCGCGGACGAACTGCGTCTCGGGAGCGTCGTGTGCAACGCGCGCGTCAAACCGCCCTATTTGAAATCGGAGCAAGCCCAGGTACGCAAACAAGAGAAACAGAAGCGCAAGGTAAGCGCCACCGATCCACACGAGGCGCTTTCGCCATCCTGCCTGTCTGATCAATTGTGAGCGACGGCGGCGCCAGCTTTCTGGCAGCAGATTCAATTTAACTGAGGCGGGTGGCAGCTCGACCCCAACTATCTCAGTGGGGCTGGCGAGGATTCCCTCCACAGAGTCCCGCATCTGGTAGCAGCTTTCATCCAACAAGACATTTGGAAAGGATGCATTAATGCCTTGCAGCTCGGCACTCATTCGGAACTGTGGCAATTCAAGTTGCAGCTGGTCCCCATTGCCATTTTCAAGCACGCGCGCAAGGCTCAGTTTGCCGTTTTCTGTCATGGCGTAAACCAGCGCCTCGCCTTCAGGATAAATAAGGACAGCATTTCCTTTTGGAGCGTATGTGCTGGCGCGCTGCGCTGCATAAACGGTGACCTGCCGCGGAATAAAACCGCGGTCGAGTAATGGAGCGGCAATCTCGGCAAGGTGTTCATTTCTGATCGCCACAGCCGAGACCACACTTTCGTTTTCGTCTTGCTCGATCACTTCGAAGTCAGTGGTCACCTCCTCGGCCGAGAACGGCAACACCTTCTCGATTTGGATCCGAATCATTTCCGCAAACTCCGCCGGATCGACGCTCGGCAGGCGAAATCGTTGGGCGAGCACGGCAGCAACAGGCAGACCGAGGACAAAATCATCGGTCGCTGAAAGCAATGGCACAGCTTCGCCCAGCGTCTGTAACTTGCGCACGTTCCACGAGCCGTTCTGGCCAGCACTGCCTGCAGCCGCCGCGCGCGGCGATGCGGCCGTGGATGAACGCAGAAAATTCCATCCATGGGCGGTGGGAATTATGAAAATGGATGGCATCCCCTGCTCGATATCAAAGCTCCTTCCAACTCATCACCGTCAGGTTGGCCGGCGGCCCGCCTAAGCTCGCTTTGATATTATCATCTGCACAGAGCGGGTAACGTCGCCTGATTTTCCAACGCTTACAACGCGCAAGATGGGACCCTTAAATGTTAGCAGTTCCAAGATGTGCTGCTGGAAGCTGCTGCTGAGACTCTGGTTAAGACCAAGCGTAGTTAGAACCTCTGGTGGTAGCGAGCCCAGCTGAGCGCTGGACGCTGGCCCTGCGGGCACCGCCGAATTGATAGTCATCGGCAGTTCCATCGATTCCGTCCGACCCCGGCGCAGTGAAGAAAGCGATCGACTTTATCGTCGCCATACCCGCAATACGCCGACAAAGCGCGCAATAATCGCGAGAAGCCCACGCAAGATCGATTCGATATTGGCCGACGTTGCAATGGTAGAACGGTAAAATCTTCGTCCCACCCAGGCTTCGAAGTAAACTTCTCCCATCCACAGATTTTCTTGAGTCGTCCATCAGAAGTCAGCGCGCATGCGGCGGACGATAATCACTCTCGGACACGCGTTCAGTGGTGAAGTCCCTTATTTGGCGACACCCAATCGAGCAAGGAATCTATCATGTATCAGCGTATTCAGCTCACACCTTTAGCGTAGATATTGGCGCAGAATTCCTTTCGTCGGGTCTTCATTAAGGGTAAGCCAGTTCAAATCCAAGCGCCCTCTTCGCCAATCATCTGGACGTCGTAACCTTCCTGTTGCCATTTGCCGATGCAAGTTTGCGAGTCGGGCTGGATCAGCGGATGCAACGCAACGTCAGCGCCGGACGACGCCATGGCTTCGGCGTCCAAAACGCGGCTGGCGTTGCCCGAAACCGCAAGACGCGAATTAATATCCAGCGCCCACGAAATGACCATTGCGCTGAGTAAGAACAAAGCCCAAAGCGCAAGCATTAGCGCCGCGCCACCGCGCAATTTCGAGTTTGGAGCCTTCATTCTCAATACGGCGTCCGCTTCAACGGAATAATCGCTTCCCAAGGCACTGGTGAATCACTGCGCCCCACGGTCACCTTCACCAGCCATGGCGTCTGGGACGTGTTTGACCATCGATCGATCCAGGTGTTCAAGTTTGGATTGAAGTAACTGATCTGGAGACTGCTCACATTCTTAATCAATGGCACCCAAGTCTCGTGTCCTTCTCCCACGCCAGAATCATCCTTGGGTTTTCGCAAAAAACCGAGGTCGAGCCGGTCGCTCTTTTCGCTTTCCGGTTTTAGCCCGAGCGTCACTGTGAAGTCGCCCGGCGCGTAGCGAGTCAGAAGCCCCAGGCCGGCGCTGCAACTCCACCGTACCCAATCACGCTCGCGATCATTAACCTTAAGCGGTTCACCATACATTTTCGACGTGACGGAAGTGAGGTTTTGCCACTCCGATGTCAGAAGATCGCGCAGTCCGTCGTACTGCGAATCTCTGGCGGCAATATCCGATGAGAGGCGCAGCGCCGTCATGTTCGCTTGCACAAAACGAAAAATCGCCAGCGACATTAGCCCGAGGATTCCCACCGCGAGCATGATTTCGAGCAACGTGAAACCGCGACCGCGCCGATTCGCCCATTCCCCGATTCGCCGATTCGGTTCTCTACCCTGGACGGTAAACATAAAACTGAACCTGTTTTGACTGGGAAACACCGCCCTGCTGCCACTGAGCCGTCAATGTGACAAGGTAGATTCCGTCGAGAAGCGTATTATCCGGTTCTGTCAGTTCCGCTGCCGTGGCTTTTTGGACAACTTTTATGCCTCCGTAATTGGTGTCGACCTTGAATTCCTTGGAATCATCAGGAACACCTTTTGTGGCCTGAATTTCTGCCATGCGATTCGACAAAATCTGTCGCACCACGCCTTCTTCGGCGTTGATTGTGCTCGCATTGAGGCAATTCTCGACCGCATGTCCAAGTGCGATGACACCGAGCGCGAAAATCGTGATGCCAAGAAGAACCTCGTACAGGGCAAAGCCGTTGAGGCGTTGAAGTGTTGAAGCGTTGAAGCGGTTAGGCTTCGCCCGCTTTAACGGTGTAACGCTTAAACGCTTTAACGAAACATCATCGGACCGCATAACTTGTAATCTCCGGCCGTCCCGTTAGCGGCGAGTAATTCGCCGTCCATGAACCAGCGGGACCTTGAAAGCGGACGATTGCCGGTTCGCAGGTACCCGATGGCCAGAAAATCCATTCAGCCGGATATTTTTGCGCCAACGCCACCGGAAGCGAGAGTTTTAGCGTGCCTCCCCTGCTGAGACGAAACTCAGCCTTTGCTTTCGCTTCCTCATCTTGTGCAAAAGCTTCCGGTCGCACCATGACATTGTTCTTACCCCAAACGATCAAGTAAGGACGACGCTCGGTGACGCTTAGCGTCTGCGCCTGACGCACAAGATTGTTGAACTCATCCAGCGATTGCTTCAGCCGCCTGTTTGCTATCACCCCGCTAAAGCTAGGCACTGCCAATACCAGTATTAACAACAGTATGAAGATGGCGAGAGCAATCTCGATTAAAGTAAAACCCCGGGCTCGTTGCACCGCCGGAAATTACTCGTTTCACCGCAAATCACAACAGTGCCCGCTGGGCATTTCGGTCTTTTTGCTCCTCATACGTCAGCGACGCGGCAGGCGGAGCAGATCAATAGTGACCAGGGGCGTAACCGTGAACTGCGGTAAAGGCGATCGTTTGCGTCCACCAAGCGGGATCGGCGCAATAGCCCAGAAAAGTGTCAACCAATGCGTTGCTTAGTTTGCCAGAGCTCATCAAGTCCTCGCGAAGTTCTTTGACTGTGAGTGTCCAATAATCTGCCCACAAACTGGTCCCGTTGTAGATCGCGGTTTCTGCAGTGCCATCGATTCGCTCGAGTCCTAAGGCTGCCAATCTCGACGCCAGAGTGCGACCGATTTGATAATCAATTCCTTGCTCACGTGACCATGCAAGCCAACCACTCCAGAACGCACGCACCTCCGGCGGCTCGGCGATCGTGACCGGAAGGAAATCCGGTTCGATCAATAGGATGGCGCCTCCAGGTCGCAAGCTTGCAACGAGATTCGCGATCGCCTTTTCGGGGTCGGCAACATGGTGGAGCACTGCACGAGCCGTTACGAGATCGAAGCTGCCAGGCTCCACTGGCCCGGCCATGATATCAGCCTTGCGAAACTCCAAATTCGGCAAATGCACATCGACCAGCGAAAGATCGAGGTCGACTGCTATGGCTCGTCCATCTGGAGCGACCTGCCGTGCCAGCCACGCCGAAATCGAGCCGTTGCCGCAGCCAACTTCCAGTGTTCTTACGCCTGGTTTAACGACGCCGAGCGATTGAAGATATCGGCGATGCATGGGATCGAGCAATTCCGACATCAACGCGAGTCGCTTCCCTTCGCCCTTAAGATGGTGACCCAAAACATATTCCGGCACGAGGGGTCACCGTAAGTCGCCAAGATATTAACGGCAAATGATTGGCCAAAACCGATTACGCGCCGCAATCCGCCGCTAAAAAAAAGCAACCAAACGGCAGCAGCGACGCCGCCTTGTGATAAACTTTGAGCGGAAATGAAGCCTGCTTTGCGCATCGGCATCGTTGTAGCTGCACTTTGCGTGGTGGCGATGCTTGTGTGGCAGGGAATTACCGCACACGGCGCGCCCGATCCGACGCGCCCCAACACCAGCCCTACCGTGGCATTTCTGGACATTGGGATTCTGGTCTTTCGCGAGGGGCTGGAATGCATTCTGGTTCTGGCAGCGATCACTGCGAGCATGACAGGCGCTAAACGCGCCCATCGCCGGCCAGTTGCGCTCGGCGCGGGCGTTGCGTTTATCGCCAGTTTGATCACGTGGTTCATCGCAGTGCGCATCGTCGGCTCACTCAGCGACAACATGTCGGCACTCGATTTGCAAGCCGCTACCGGCTTGCTGGCTGTCATCGTGTTGCTGGTCATCATGAACTGGTTCTTTCACAAGATCTATTGGGGCGGCTGGATTCGCGCTCACAATCGCCGCCGCAAGGCATTGCTCGAAAATGCGCGCGCTGCCGAGATCTCCCAGTCGCGCCTCTGGTTCGGATTGGTCCTGCTTGGATTCACGTCGCTGTATCGCGAAGGATTTGAAGTCGTGCTTTTTTTGCAAAGCTATCATCTGCGACTGGGCGGCGCCGTGGTGCTGAAAGGCGCGCTGCTGGGACTTGTCCTGACCGCGATGGTAGCAGTATTGACCTTTGTCCTTCAGCAGCGTCTGCCTTATCGGAAAATGCTGATCACTACCGGCATTCTGCTCGGAGTCGTGTTGCTGGTGATGGTCGGCGAGCAAGTGCAGGAAATGCAGCTGGCACATTGGATTTCCACAACTGAAATTACCTCGCTTAAAAACTATATGCCGCCCTGGATGGGACTCTGGTTTGCAGTATTCCCTACAGTTGAAACGCTCGTGGCTCAGTTGATTGCGGCCGTTTTGGTAATTGGCTCATATTTCGTAGCGCGGCGCTTTGGCGGCGGCGAACCGGGTGGAACAGCGTTGGAGACGACTCCCGCTGCCAGAATGGCTGCGATCAACGCTTAACAAAGATTCCGCAGAGCGTCGCAAAAAGTTGGCGTTAGCAGTTTCGCTGCGTTCGCGCGTGCGATTCCAGTTGAACGAAGTCGCAGGCTTTTCACCTTAGGCGGATGATTACGCCGCGTTGCCGTTCTCTTTGGCTGGTTCAATTCATTTTCGGCATCTCCGCATTCCTGTTTTCACCTTCTCTTCGATCAGCTGCATCCCCTACTCCCGTTCCGGTGAGAGTCATTGATGAAAAATTGTTCAAGGGAATACAGTGGCGACAGATTGGACCGTTCCGCGGCGGGCGCGCTTTAACAATTGAAGGCGTACCGGGCAAGCCAGATACCTATTATTTTGGCGCGGTTGCGGGCGGAGTTTGGAAAACCATCGATGCCGGGACGAACTGGACTCCCCTCTTCGACAAACAACCTATTTCGTCAATCGGAGCGATCGCTGTCGCGCCATCGGATCACAACGTGATCTATGCAGGCACGGGCGAAGCGGCCATCCGCGGCAATACCACCTATGGTACCGGAGTTTTCAAATCCGTCGATGGTGGCAAGACATGGGAAAATGTTGGGTTAAAAGACAGCCGCCAAATCGGTGCAGTGGTTGCGTTAAGTGGTGCCATCGTCTGGTACGCGCTGGGTCATCATTTGGCTCAAGCCTGGCGGGAATATTTAGGACCGCCAGGCGGGCAGACCTGGGCCAGATTGCCAAAGCGCTCCGGTGGGATGGATGGTTTTCGTGCACAATATCAATGGCCTTCCTGCCAGGCGAGGCGTTGGTTTTTTCATGGTACAGGTCAGCTGAAGTCGGCGTGACAGAAACGTCTCGAGGGCAATGGTCTACCGAAGGAATCCTCGGCAAGATCGGTATCGCCGTTTCCGGCGCAGATTCCAACCGCGTTTACGCAATCATCGAGGCAAAGGAAGGCGGCCTTTTTCGTTCCGACGATGCCGGACAGCATTGGACCCGTGTAAATGATGACGGCCGATTTCGTCAGCGCGCATGGTATTTCAGCAAAGTCTATGCTGACCCGAAATCCGCCGACACGGTTTACCTTTTAAACACTGGGTTGTTTCGTTCGGTTGATGGCGGAAAGACTTTTAATTTGCTGTCAGCGCGTCACGGCGATCACCACGGACTCTGGATCGATCCGCAAGACCCGAATCGGATCGGAAACGCCAATGACGGAGGTGCGAGCGTCTCAATCGACGGCGGAAAAACGTGGACGACCCAGAACAACCAGCCGACTGCGCAGTTCTACCACGTCTCGGTGGACAATGCTTTCCCTTATCACATCTATGGCGCGCAACAGGACAATACGAGCATTGGTATCGCGAGCCGGACGGACTGGGGTGCGATTGGACCGGCGGATTGGTTCGAAGTCAGCAGCGGCGAGTGCGGCTTCGTTCTGGCCGATCCGCGCGATTGGCACATCGTTTATTCAAATAACGAAAGCTCAATCTATCGTTACAACAAGACCAAGGGAGATATGCAAGACGTCAGCGTCTTACCTTTGGACAATTCCGGTCACGGTGCCGCTGCTGTTACGCATCGCTTTCAGTGGGTAACGCCACTCGCCCTTTCTCCACATAACCCCGACGTTCTGTACACGGGAGCAGAGCGCGTTTTTAAAACTACCGACCTGGGACACAGCTGGACGCAAATCAGCGACGATCTGACGCGCAACGACAAATCCAAACAACAACCAAGCGGCGGTCCGCTGACTAACGACATCACTTCAGTCGAATATTACGACACTGTGTTCGCGCTCGCAGAGTCCCCGGTGAAGAAAGGAACTCTCTGGGCGGGCACAGATGATGGACTTGTTCACCTAACAACCGATGACGGCCAGCATTGGTCGAAGGTCACGCCAAAGATGCCCGAGTGGAGCACAGTCAGTCTCATCGATCCCTCTCCGCACGATGCCAACGCTGCCTATGTCGCTGTCGATCGGCATAAACTCGACGACTTCAAGCCGTACATTTTCAAAACTACAGACCTGGGAAAAAGCTGGAGCGCGATTGTAAGCGGAATTCCCGACGGCGCCTATGTCCACGCGGTGCGCGAAGATCCTAGAAAACGCGGATTGCTTTACGCGGGCACAGAACTTGGCGTTTTTGTTTCATTTGACGACGGCGCGCATTGGCAGCCGCTTCAACTGAATCTTCCCGTCTCGCCCATTCACGACTTGGTCGTAAAGGATGACGATCTCGTCGTCGCGACTCACGGCCGTTCGTTCTGGATACTGGACGACACAACGCCGCTGCGTCAGCTCGGCACGCAATCCGCCCCGGGAGATGTGCTCCTTTATCAACCGCAAACGGCAGTGCGTTTGCATTACCCGGAGGAGTTCGACAAGCGACAGCCAGTCGGCGATAACCCGCCGCCGGGTGCGATCCTCAATTATTATTTCAAGACTGCGCCGAAGGAAGAAGTCTCGCTCGATATTCTGGATTCTTCAGGCAAAATGGTCAGGCATCTTTCCAGTAAAGAGAAAAAAGAAGGCGAACAGCCGCCTGAATGGCCGGATCGCGTTGAGCGCCCAAAAACAATCCCCGCAAATGAAGGGATGAACCGTTTCGCGTGGGACCTGCGCTACAATGATCCCACACAGATACCCGGTGCGTTTTACTCCGGCGTCGGACCGATAGGACCGCTGGCTCCGCCTGGAGAGTACCAGGTGAAATTAACTGTCGGCGGTAAGTCGCAAAGTGCGCCGCTGCATCTGGCTATCGATCCGCGGAACAAGGGCGCGGAGGCCGCCGTGCAAAAGCAATTCGCGTTAGCGACACAGGTGAATGATTCCATGTCGCGATTGCATCAGGCCGTTAACGAAATCCGCGATCTCAGATCGCAGATGCAAAACCTGCATAAACGTTTCGGCGACGATCCCAAATTAAAAGCGGCATTCGCGGCAGCCGAGGATCTCGACCACAAAATGTCGGAGATCGAACAGAAACTTATTCAAGTGAACATGAAAGGCTCAGAAGGAAATCTCGCCTTCCCCGATATGCTGAACGAGCGTTTTGAAACATTCAGCCACGCAATCGAGTCTGGCGACACGGAACCGACCCAGGGACAACTCAACGTTTTTCAAATGTTGAGTAGTCAGTTGGAAGAGCAGTTAAAGAAATGGGCACAGGTAAAGGCCGAGGAGGTGCCGAAAGTAAGCGAGTTAATCAAGCAAGCCAACCTGCCCGCGCTCATTATTACCGAGAAGAAGAAGAGTTAATAGCGATTGGATGCGGAACTCCTGCGACGCCCCGGCTGACAGGAGCTCGCCCTCGATTTTGTTCGGTGAGGAACCGGGCGCAGGATCAAACCGATGGTATGACCAGGATCGACAAAGCAGTAGTGCTGGCAGCCGGACGCGGTACGCGCATGCGTGAGCTCACTGCCGATTTTCCGAAACCGATGATCGAGGTGCGCGGCAAACCGGTTTTGCAGCACATTGTAGAAGGATTGCGCGATGCCGGTGCACGCAGATTTCTAATTATTGTCGGCTATCATGCCGAAATGGTGGGGAACTTTTTTGGCAATGGCCAGCGTCACAATGTCGACATCGACTATGTCACGCAAACCGTGCAGGATGGTACGGGTCGCGTTGTGAATCTTGCCCGCAGTTTTGCAGGCGATGCGCCATTCATTTTGAGCTATGGCGATATTTTAGTCAGTCCAGTGAATTACAAACGCGTGGTCGATCTTCCGAATGATGTCGAAGCGATCATCACAGTTACGCGCGGCGAAGACGTCAGCAAAGGCGGCGCCGTTTTTGTGAACGAGCAAATGGAGCTTGTCGATCTTCGCGAAAAACCAAACCGGGTGAACCAACAAGTCCGTGGTATAACGCAGGTCTCTACGCATTTCGGCCAAGCATTTTCGAATTCATCGCAAAGTTGGAGCCGTCACGCGCGGCGATACGACTCACCGATGCAATCCGCGATCTGCGCATTCAGGCAGAAAGTAAAGCGCTGAGCTAACCGGCGAATGGGCAGATGTCCGCGATCCTGAAATTCTAGCGAACTGAATCAGCCGTTGTAGGGCAGGCGCCCGCCTGCCACACGTCTGCCAACCGGGGCGGGCTGTGGCCCACAATCAAACTGTCGATTTATCGCCTCCTGTTCGGCCGCCTCTTCTGAAGGCTCTTCGCCGATTCTTCTTCGATTTCACGGCGCCAGTCGCGCGAGAGCCAGGGCGCAGAAATCCATAAGTAAATAACTCAGAACAAAACTGCCGGCATCCATTCGTAATTCAGCACCGTGAAAATGAGAACAAGAATGATGACAAGAAAGCGTGGGATCGATTTCTTCGTCTTCCAATTCACCGCCTTAAAGCTCGGATATTGAAACCGGCTGAACATCATGAAGGAAAGAAAAGCAGTAACGGCGGCAGAACGAACCGCCAATTACCAGTTGATGTTCGCCCTAGGCAAAGGAGAACAGCGTGATCGAAGCAATAAGACCGGCTGCCGCTGGAATGGGAAACCGTGAAAGTGTTTTGATGAGTGGCTCCGTTGTGCTTGGCTGCCGCGGAATTAAAACGGGCAAGGCGCAACGCTCCGCAGGTTAGGTAAATAAACGCAATGATCCAAGATGCGCGTGCAAACTCCTGTAATACGACACGTACCATGAGCGCCGGGCAAGTCCGAATGACACATATCGGCAAGCGAATCGAACTCACGGCCAACGGACTCTCATGCCCGCCCAACCGCGCAAGGCGACCATCCAGAAAATCAAATACGAACGCGCCGAGAACACACCAGATGGCAGTGTGAAAAGGTCACTGGCGGCATCGGGATTGACGCCTGTAGCAGCGCGCCTCAGAATTTTCAGCGTCGCCGTAAATCCGCAAAACAGATTTCCCGCCGTCATCAAGTTGGGCAGGAGATAGATTTTGATGGTTGTTCGTTCATCAGTCGGGTAGGCGCGCAATGACTGTGGATCCTCCGGAAACGTGGTCGCCTGTTTTCACAAGAACTTCAGCGTCGAGCGGCAAATATAATTCCGTCCGCGAGCCGAAGCGAATCATCCCGAAGCGTTCTCCTTTTTTCAATTCATCTCCAACATTTGCCCAGGCCACGATGCGCCTGGCAATCGCGCCAGTGAGCTGCCTGACGACAATCGCGCCGCGCGGATTTTCGAACGCCCATGTCATCGCTTCATTTTTCTCGGGGCAATCTGGATCGCGAGCATCGAGGCAGAGACCTTCGTGATGCCGACGATAAATGATGCGCCCATCAATTGGCGCCCGATTCGTGTGAACATCGAAGATCGACAGGAAAATCCCGACGCGCCGCGTTTTTGTTTTGAGAACCTCCTTCTCATCTAATTCAACAATGTCTCTGATCCTGCCGTCAGCCGGAGCAACAATCAGATTAGGGTCCGCGGGTGTAGGACGATTCGGGTCTCGGAAGAAAGCTATCGTGAAAAGAAAAAGCGACAGAAAAATGAGCGACAACCACGCCGAAACAAACCACGTCGCCACGGCGGCCAAAGCCAAAATCAGAAGAATCCAACGTGCTTCCAAAAGGGTTTGCGAGCGCATCAGGGAACGCATTTTCCGGGTTCAAAATCGGATGGTCAAGCAGCGAGAAGAAAGCCCTTTGGAAGCATTGTTCTTGCTCCGGCCGATGGACACAATATCTTGGGCTTGGACAGGTTCTCTAGCGCAACCCCTAGGGCAGTGAATCCAGAATTAGCCAAGAGATATTAGTTGTTTATCGGGACATTTTGAATATCCTCTTACAAGGCTCTTTCCGGCCTTAATCTATGCCAAAAACTCAAGAAGAAATTCGGGTCGAAAAATCATCCGACCGGAGTTCGACTGGAATCGGTGCAGCACAAAAGTACGACGCCGCGCAAATCGACAAATTGGAAGGCCTCGAGGCGGTTCGAAAACGGCCTGGAATGTTCATTGGCGATCCTGATGAGCGAGGTCTGCACCATTTGGTTTTTGAGGTTTTGGACAATTCGATCGACGAACATCTCGCCGGGTTTTGTACAAAAATAGAAGTGACCGTCCATGTCGATGGATCGCTATCGGTTCGTGATAATGGCCGTGGAATTCCCGTAGATATTCATCCCAAATGGAAAATGCCGGCGATCGAGCTGGTGCTAACAAATCTGCACGCTGGCGGAAAATTTGGACAAGGCGCCTACAAATATTCCGGCGGTCTCCACGGCGTAGGCGCGAAATGCACGAACGCGCTTTCGGAATGGTTCAAGGTGGAAGTATCGCGCGACGGCAAGGTCTATCACATGGCTTTCGCCAAGGGCAAGACGACGGACAAACTCACTGTCATCGGCGAGGTCAAAAACAAAAAGACCACCGGCACACTGATTACGTTTCTTCCGGACCCGACGATTTTCACGATAACGACGGAGTTCAAATTCGAGCGTCTCGCAACGCGGTTGCGCGAACTGGCGTTTCTCAATCCCGGTCTAGAAATCACGCTTACGGATGAGCGCGCCGACCCGGCCAAGACAGAAAAGTTTCTCTACAAACACGGCATCGAAGAATTTGTAAAGCAGCTTGGCGAGAACAAACAGGTCCTGCATCCGAAGCCAATCGCGATCTCGCGACAGCGCGATGAAGTGTTTGTCGATGTGGTGCTGCAATACAACGACAGCTACAACGACCAGATTTTACCCTTTGCCAATTCGATACCGAATCCGGATGGTGGCACGCATCTGACTGGCTTCCGCACAGCGCTCACCAAGGCCGTCAATCAGTACGCGAAATCAAGCAATTTTCTCAAAGAAAAGGACCCTTCGATCTCCGGAGACGATGTGCGCGAAGGATTGATTTGTGTGCTGAGCATTAAGTTGCCTAATCCGCGCTTCGAATCGCAGACCAAAGTGAAGCTCGTCAACACTGAGATCGACGGGATCGTAAACTCAGTCGTCTACGACGGGTTGATGACTTTTTTTGATAAGAACCCGCCGGTCGCACGACGGATTTTCGACAAAGTGCTCACTGCAGCGCGGGCGCGGGAAGCGGCTCGAAAAGCCAGGGAAACAATTCGCAAGGGTGCTCTCACCGGCGGCGGGTTGCCTGGGAAATTGGCTGATTGCTCCGAGCGCGATCCGGAACTGACTGAGCTTTACATCGTCGAAGGCGATTCAGCGGGAGGCTCCGCCAAACAGGGACGCGACCGGCGTTATCAAGCCATTCTGCCGATTCGCGGAAAATTGATAAACGTGGAAAAAGCGCGCGAGGATCAGTTTCTTAAGAACAATGAGATCCAGTCGATGATTACGGCTATCGGCGCCGGGATCGGCAAATCGAAAGAGGATGGTAACGGCAAAGATGAAGGGCGTTTCGATATCACCAAGCTGCGCTACGGCCGGATTATTATCATGACAGACGCGGACGTCGATGGATCGCACATTCGCACTCTGTTGCTTACTTTCTTTTTCCGGCAAATGACCGAGCTGGTGCGCGCGGGCAAGATTTACATCGCGCAACCACCCCTTTACCAGATCAAGCGGAAGAAACGCGAAGAATATGTCGATGACGATGCCCGGCTAAACAAAATACTCATTTCGCTCGGCGCAGAGGACGTTCGATTGAGAAATTTGGCCGATGACAAAGAAATTCCGGCGACACAACTGAAGGACATTCTCGAATCGCTCGAGAAACTTGCGAAGTTAAGCGAAGCGGTGCGCCGCCATGGCGGTGATTTCGAAACCTATCTTGCCGAACGAAACGCGAAGTCTGGCAAGCTTCCAACGTATCTGGTGAAGGTGCGCGAGGGTAACGAAGAGACTGTGCATTATTTTCATGACGAAAAAGCAGTCCGCAAATTCCATCAGGAGAATCTGGACCTGAACCTGTTCGACACCGAGCCTGGCCAGGAATTGCTTCCGTTGGGCGAAACACCAGTGCGGACAGACGGGAGTCGCAGACGCGGCAGATTGGTAGAGCTGCATGAGTCGGCTGCGATCGAAAAAATTATCGCCGAACTGGCGCGGAAGGGTTTGAAAGTCGCTCATTACGCGACCAGCGACCAGCCGATCTTTGAGTTGATCGAAGGTGAAGGCGAAAGAGCAGTTTTGCATCCGCTGTTTTCAATTCCCGAAATCCTGGAGAAGATTTTGGAGATTGGGCGCCGCGGAGTGCAGATCAAGCGTTTCAAAGGTCTCGGCGAAATGAACGCCAAGGAGTTGTTCGAGACCACCATGAATCCGGAGAAACGCAAACTCCTGAAGGTGGACCTGAACGACGATAACGCCGTCGATGCCGATAAAATGTTCACGATTCTGATGGGTGATGTCGTCGAGCCGCGCCGGCAATTCATCGAAGACAACGCGCTGAATGTGCGCAATCTCGACGTGTAAATGCAAGATGGGAGGCCTGTTTCACAAACTACGCCATCCGCGACGTTGTTACGTTGTCTGCACAATTCCGCGTTCGGGTAGCAATTTACTGACGGATGGCTTGCGTGCCACGCGCCAGGCGGGCATGCCCAAACAGTTCTTCCTCCCAAAGTCCCAAGGCCGCTACGGTGCCCAGCTCGGACTGGACCCAAATGCTGATTATCCGGGCTACGTGCGTGGCATGGTCGACACGAAGACTACCCGCAATGAGGTGTTCGGCTTTAAATTAATGAGCTGGTATCTGGACGATTTTCTTGCCCGACTGCGAGATACTCGCGCTTTTGGCGATGCAGCGACTAATGATCTCACTATGTTGCGAAATGCCTTTCCGCGCCTTCGCTTTGTGCACATCGTCCGGCGCCACAAATTGCGGCAGGCATTGTCCACGGCTCGAGCTCTTCAGACCGGTCTTTGGAAAGTGCAGGAGGGAAAAACCGCGTCACGAGAACCGCAATTCGATGCGCAGTTGATCGAGCAGTCTCTAAGAGAAGCTGAACGACAGGAAAATATCTGGTACACATTTTTTCAGCGAATCGGCATTGCTCCCTTCCGGGTCGAGTACGAGGAACTATGCCGGGGGTATGAGGCAACGATCCGCGGTGTGCTCGATTTCTTGAAGATTTCGCTGCCGCGCGACGCGCGGATCGGTCCTCCCGTAACCATTAGACAGGCTGACGAAATTTCGCGGATGTGGGAAGAGCGCTTCCTTACTGAGCATCCTTCCGCGTACTTGCCAGCGCATGGATAAATCCAAACGTCATGCTTAACCCAAACGAGAAAATTGAACCGATAAATGTAGCCGAGGAAGTATCGAGGTCCTTCCTCGATTACTCGATGTCGGTCATTATTTCGCGCGCGTTACCGGATGCGCGCGACGGACTCAAGCCATCGCAGCGCAGAATTCTCTACGCGATGCACGATCTCTCTCTTTTTCCGGGACGACAGCATCGCAAATGCGCAAAGATTTGCGGTGACACCAGCGGAAATTATCATCCGCACGGCGAAGCGGTGATCTATCCTACCCTAGTCCACATGGCGCAGCCGTGGGCGATGCGTGAAACGCTTGTCAACGGTCAGGGTAACTTCGGCTCCGTCGAAGGCGATCCCCCGGCGGCGATGCGTTACACCGAAGCGCGCATGACGCATCTCGGCGCCGCGCTGATGACCGACATGGATAAGGACACGGTCGATTTCGTCCCAAATTATGACGAAACACGCACCGAGCCGACGGTTTTCCCAGCTGCCTTTCCAAATTTGCTCGTTAACGGCGGAACCGGCATCGCCGTGGGCATGGCAACCAATATTCCGCCGCACAATCTCAGCGAAGTGATTGATGGAATCTGTGCGCAAATCGACGATTCGGAAATCACGCTCGAGGAGCTGATGAAACACGTAAAAGGGCCGGACTTCCCGACCGGCTGCGTTATCTGCGGCGTGTCGGGAATCAAACAATATCTCGAGACCGGCCGCGGCAGTATGAAGGTGCGCGGCAAGGCCGGCATCGAGGAGCTCAAAGGCGGCAGGGAACAAATCGTTATCACTGAAATTCCATACAACGTCAATCGCGCAACCCTCGTCGAACGCATCGCGTCGCTGGTGAACGAAAAAGTGCTGACAGACATTAGCGCCGTTCGTGACGAGTCCGATGAAAATACGCGGGTCGTTATCGAGCTGAAGCGCGACGGCAATCCAAAGGTCGTGATCAACAATCTCTACAAGCACACTGCGATGGAAAGCTCCTTCGCCGTCATCATGCTGGCGATTGATCACGGGCGGCCCAAACTGCTTTCTCTCAAGGAAGCGAACGCCTGCTACATCGAACATCGGCGGGAAGTTGTGCTGCGCCGCACTCGCTTTGAGTTGCGTAAAGCGGAAGAGCGCGCTGAAACGCTCGAGGGTTACCTCATCGCGCTCGCTAATCTCGACGAATTTCTCCGCATTATCCGCGGATCGGCCAGCCGCGATGAAGCGCGAGTAAAACTGCTGGCCTTCGAATTCACTAGGCGGCAGGTCGAACAGATCGGCATATTGATTCGCAGTGAGGCCCGCCTGACAAATGGCCGCTACGCCTTCAGCGAACATCAAGCTGACGAAATCCTTAATCTTCGGCTGTATCAGCTCACGGGGCTCGAGCGAGAAAAAATCGACAAGGAGTACAAGGAACTACTCGAATCCATCAAAGACCTTCGCGACATCCTGGCCAAAGAGCAGCGTGTTTTTACGATTATCAAAAAAGAGCTCCGGGAAATTCACGATAAATACGGCTCGCCGCGCCTGACGGAAATCGCGCCCGATCAAGCGGAGATCAACATGGAAGATCTCATTGCGAATGAGGGTTGCATCATCAGCATCACCCATGGCGGTTTCATCAAACGCACGGCCGTAAGCGCGTTTCGCGCGCAGCGGCGCGGTGGCAAAGGCGTGATAGGCATGCAAACGCGCGAAGGCGCTACTGAGCAAGAGGAAGGCGATTTTGTCGAACATCTTTTTACCGCGACCACGCACGATTACCTGATGTTCTTCACCGCGACGGGACGCGCGTATGTGGAAAAAGTTTACGAAATTCCCGAGATGGGCCGCGCCGCCAAGGGCCGCTCGATCGCGAACATTCTCGAGCTCAAGCCCGATGAAAAAATCGCCGCGACGATCAGGATTCAGTCAAAAAAATCCGGCACGGGACCAGGCGCTGTCGATCAGACCTGGGACGAAAATCTCCATATCGTGTTCGCCACACAGTCCGGTATTGTTAAGAAATCGAATCTCTCCGATTACGCGAATGTCCGCCGTGGCGGCATCATCGCCATCCAGATCGAGGAAGGCGACAGGTTGATTGACGCGAAGTTAACGAATGGCAATAACGAGATCGTGCTTATCACGAAGGATGGAATGAGCTTGCGATTTCACGAAGAACAACTGCGCGATCAAGGCCGCAACACAGTCGGCGTTTGGGGAATTCGCCCCGGGAAAGGCGATCACGTAGTGGCCATCGCCATTGTCGATCCAACCGCCATGCTGCTGGTCGCCGGCGAAAATGGAATTGGCAAACGGACTCCGTTCGATGATTACCGGCGGCAATCGCGGGGCGGCAAAGGCATTATTACCATGAAAACCGGTGAGAAAACCGGCGATGTGGTTGGCGCGCTTACTGTCCGCGAGAGTGATGAGATGATGCTCATCACCAACAAGGGCCAGATGGTGCGCACGCGGGTGAAAGAAATTCGCGAAACTGGCCGAAATACGATGGGCGTAAAATTGATGGATCTCCGTAACGGCGAAAAGCTTCAGGCGATCGCGCCGGTCGTTAGCCAAGCCGAGGAAGAAGCGCAAACCGCAGAAGCGCAGGCAGAAAAATCATAGCGCTCTCCGACGGAAAGCGACGGAGACCGCCCCACTCCACAACGCAAGTGCGTAGTGTACGCTGGGGAAAAGACGCTGACGCTTTGGAGTGCGCGGGCGCTGCCTTGTCCCACCGTAGCCTTTGGCCCAGGCGGATGCACCGCTTTTGACTTTTCCGAGGTTTAGGAGGCCCCTGCGTGGACTTGCCGCCGGCTTCCGTCAACCTTCCTGCAATGCTACAGCATTGCAGGCCTATCAATAGCCACCACCCATGCGCTGCGTGGTAGTTGTCGTTGTTTGCGCTGCCGGCGGCTGCACCGGCGTTGTGACCGTAGTCTGGCGGGTTGTGGTGGTAGTCGCCGCAGGCTCGCTGGAACAGGAGACCAACATCAGGGCGAAAACGGAAAGTGCCGAACCAAGTATGATTTCTCTTTTCATAGCATGAATTGTTTCTTCACAACACAATTCGTCGCAAATCGCTTCGCCAGACGTATTAAAGCAAAGAATTCTTTTTAAATCTCGACCTTTGCGCGCTGCTTCTTTAGGTCTCCACGTTTCCGTTTCGATTCGAGAATTTTCCTCTTGAGCGCAGCTGGCCTCGGCGATCTTCGTCGGCGCTCTTTTTCGCGCTTCGCGATCTCGGCCACACGCTGGTCTTCTCGAGCGCTCTCGATCGCATCCAGCAATCGTTCCCGCGCCAGCTTGCGGTTTATCGCTTGCGAACGCGAATCCTGCACAGTCACGCTGATGCCACTTGGCCTGTGACGCAGCGTTACAGCGGTTGCAACTTTGTTTACGTTTTGACCGCCAGGTCCACTGGATCGCGCAAAGGTTTCTTCAAGGTCGACATCGCGAATATCAAGGCGCTGCATTCGCTCGGCTAGCGCGTCTTTCGACATGGCTCTCGCCCAATTATTCCGTCTTAACTTCGGGAACGTTTTCCCGTCCGTAGCGAAGAACGCGCGCCATCCAGATCAATTCATTTAGAAATTTCTCGAGGCGCCGGACATAACTTTGATCGAGCAAATTTCCCTGCTCATCGAAAAGCTTTTGCACGTTTCCGAAATTCACGTCCCAAAAGATTGTTACCAGGCCTAGCTCGCGCATGACTGGCAGCAGCGCCTCGATCACTCGCGCGCCGCCAAACGGCCCCGCCGAGACACCGCAAATCCCGACGGCCTTGTGAATGTACTCCTCCAGATTCATATCGAGTGCGTGCTTCAGAAGGCCGGGATAACCATGATTGTATTCGGGCGTTACAATAATGAGTCCGTCGCTACGCTCGACGGTGGCTGAGAATTTTGGGTCCTTCATTTGCTCGCCTGCGTCATCGAGTTTCAAAGGAAGCTTGCACACGTCGATCAGCTCCGTCTCGACATCCGCACGTTTCTTTGTTTGCTCAAGAACAAAGCGCGCAGCGTACTCAGTTCTCCTTCCCTGGCGGGAGGTCCCGAGAATCACCGGAATAAAAAGCGGTCGCTCCATTTCTGAATCGTAATTGGTAATTCGTAATTCGTGAATCGTTTTCCGATGTAACGGTTCAACGATTTAACGATTCAGGCTCGCCGGACACCGGAGGGGTATACAATTCCGACACCGACAGCTGGACGGCTACGAGCGCCGCGAACGCACCGGATGGCCGATACCTTCATACGGCAGTGTGGACTGGCAGTGAAATGATCATCTGGGGCGGATTTGGCCCCTGCTGCTCTCTCAATAGCGGAGGAAGATACAATCCCGACTCAGACAGTTGGACAGGCACCAGCACCACTAATGCGCCCTCTGCCCGAAGTATTCACACCGCAGTGTGGACTGGCAGTGAAATGATTATCTGGGGAGGAAGCGCTGGAGACGTCGGCGCTGCTTTGGATACCGGTGGACGATACGATCCAGGTACCGACACTTGGATACCCACTCGCAGCAGCGATAGGCCCTCTCCACGAGATTCACACACGGCAGTGTGGACCGGGAGCGAGGTGATTGTCTGGGGCGGATTTGACGGGACTAACGACATAAACAGCGGTGGAAGATACGATCCGAGCACCGATACTTGAACTGCCATCAACACTACTAACGCGGCGTCTGGCCGAGTCGCTCACACGGCGGTTTGGACTGGGAGTGAGATGATCGTCCGGGGTGGTAGTGACAACAGCAGCCTTTTCGACACGGGTGGGAGATACAATCCCAGCTCAGACAGTTGGATGGCAACCAGCACCAGCCACGCACCCTCGGGGCGAAAGTCTCACACCGCAGCGTGGACTGGCAGTGAAATGATTGTCTGGGGTGGTAGTGACAACAGCAGCCTTTTCGACACGGGTGGGAGATACAATCCCGACGCGGACAGTTGGACAGCTACCAACACCACCAACGCGCCGGAAGCTCGAGCTTCCCACACTGCAGTCTGGACCGGCAGCGTAATGAATATCTGGGGCGGCTTTAACGGCGTCGAGCGTTTGAACACTGGCGGGAGGTACTGTACGGAACCTTCAGCGCTAACCCCTAGTCCAACACCCAGACCTACTCCTGCACCAAGGCCGCGCTCGACTCCGCATCCTCGCCCAACTCCATAAGGATCATCGTGGGCGTCGATCTGATTTCCGATGCGCTGCCATACAGTCCACTGTGGTATGCCGGGCCAACCGCAATCAGCAATGCCATCAGCTTTGCCAAGTTCTACAGCAGTTCACATGATGCCGTGATCCGGGTTTATGATGACGTTGGCAATGTCATCGAGACGCACGAGCACGCGGGCGAAGGCGATGGCCATTACTGTCCCCTGGCTGCGGGCCTGTCTCCCTCTTTGATTGCGTCAGCTTCGCTCACGTACTTGCCCTTTTTGCTCCTGCCGTAAAAACGAGAGCTCTCCTTGTGATAAACGTGTGTCTCGGTATTGACCCACACCAACCCAGGTCCGCCGCCTGGTGCCGGAGTCGCGGTTCCAGTGCTGCCGGTGACAGATGCTGCGGAAGGCGACGCGCTGACTGAACTCTTAGGTTTAAACAAATCACCGAGCCTGAATTTGGGCGAAGCAGTGGGACTTGCAGGCGGACTCGCTGTTGCCTCAGTCTCTCCTTTTGTGCGAGGGCGTCTCGCTTTGGGCGATGCTGCTGGCGACTCGACCGTTGCAGGCGAAGCAGCTGTCTCAGCCGGTGATGCTGTCGCTTCGGCCATTTTGTGCTGGCGATGTTTTTTTGGGGGGGAAGGCGATTCGGCGGGCAACTCGGGCGGCACGGCTGGTTGAGCTTGCACAACGCAAGTGCTGGCAAGAACGAATACTGAGATGAGCGCGAGAAATTTGGTAGTCACAACGCCCAGTGTAGAGAAGCGGTAGGATCGTAGTCAACGCCGTTACAATGCAGCGGGCAATGTGATCGAGAATGTCTCATCCCGCGGCTTGGGTCATTTTCATCATCGCAGCAACGTTCGTTCAACTAACGATACGAAATCAGCATCGTCAGGTGGCAAAGGATAGCCGTGGTCTTGTCGCCACCGATCGGCAGCGTCAACATAATCCTTGCCCTCTTCTGGATTGATATTAGGAGCGTGCCTGACGTACTTTAAAAAAGGCAGCCAATCTGTTTCGGGCACGTATCCCGGCGATATTCCCTCAAATGGATGATCGTATCCAGCCTCTTGGATTAGATCGCAAACCTCGGCAACTTCCTGATTGGATTCCAATCTGTGCCCCTCCGCACGCGATAGCGCGTGAAAGGACAGTAAGACCGAAGGGTGTTGTTTTAGGATCGCAGCGCTTCGCTCAAAACAGCCGTGGACAACTTTAGCGCGTTCCTCCTTCTTTGTGTCGGTTAGCGTGTCCAGCGTCCTTCGAACCTGCATATAAATTGGATAGGGAGAAACGAACCACCGAACGAGAAACAGGCTCGCTCCAGCCAGTAACGGTACCATAACGAGGACACATGCGTTCATTCGATCCGAAATGTGGTCGTGAAACCACCGCGGATAAAACCACAGAAGAACCGCTAGCGTGGCTCCAACAATGAGAGATACCCACCCACAAACTGCGCCTGTCCCTTTTGATGCCCATTTACATCTTTCTGAGAGGTAAGTGAGAAAGCTTCGCATCCTAAAAAATGTAGTGTGCTGAATCT
>JAALOD010000047.1 GCA_013372845.1 Candidatus Udaeobacter sp. | reverse complement strand
GATCTAAATTATGCTTGATTCCAAGACAGTTACTAACCGCCGACCGTCCGTATGCGGACATCTCTCTGTTTTATGAACGCGACTTGTAATTCGCGCGGTGGCTGATCTTCTTCTCGTTAGGCCGCAAAATGAAGGTTCGTCTCGCTGAGAAATCTGAGGCCGAAGCGATCAGCCGATTCGTGTCTGAGCTCGCAGTGACGCACATTGGGTCAACCCTTCAGGTTGAAGGCTTGGAGAACCTACTCAGAAGTATGGATGTAGATTCGACGATCACGCGAATGACCGATGGATTCCCGCACTGGGTCGCCCTAGAAGGTGGTGCGATTGTCGGGATTGCGGTGGTTAAGCCTCCCTCGCACATCTATCACTTGTTCGTGCGTTCAGATCGACAGCGAAGCGGAATCGGACGACGGCTCATGAACGAGGCGCTATGGTTTATTTCCGATAGATGTGGCAGAGCGACCGTTACCGTGAATTCTTCGCTTAATGCAGTGGATGCCTATCGCAGATTTGGGTTCCGAAATGCGGGCGATGAGGTGGTTGACGGTGCCGGAGTTCGCTTCCAGCCGATGTCGCGAGATTTACCATCGCGTTCCTCCTGAAGCAGGCCTAACCAAACGATGGAGTCGACCACGAGCCGCCGTACTATCCAGCTTTCCATGAGTTTAACCCGTCAATTCGCAGCCACGCGCGCCCTCGCTAGCGGCGGCTCGGCTCGTTCTCGTTAGATTGACATCTGTTCGCTGATGCCGCGTTTAATCGGACAAATTCCGCGCTTCTTGGCGTTCGCGACGAAGTCTAGGAATTCACGCGCCGGCGCGGAGAAGTTCATCGTCGTCGCTTTTTTAAGTGCCTGGGAAATGTTGAGTCCGCTCAGATAAACAAGCTTGAATGCCGCTTTGAGGTCTTCTCGATCCTTTGCACTAAAGCCGGCACGGCGCAGTCCGACCACGTTGAGTCCAAAGACAGAATTGCGTTCAGCTGCGACGACGAACGGCGGCAGATCCTTTCCGAACGCGGAGCTGCCCTGCACCATTACCAGTCGTCCGATGTGCATGAACTGGTGAAACGTCGACCCGCCGCCAAGAAACGCGCCGTCATCGACCCGAACGTAACCGGCAAGCAAACAGTTGTTAGCGATGATGACGTTGTTTCCGATCAGGCAGTTGTGTCCGATGTGCGCGCCAGCCATCAGAAAGTTCTTATCACCAATTTTGTGGCGCTGGCCTCGGCGGTCCCGCGGTGAATAGTGCAATATTCGCGGATGATGTTGTGGTTTCCGATCTCGACCTTCGTTTTTCGTTCCGGCGAAAATGAAACATCCTGCGGCGGTGCTCCGATCACTGCGCCGTGGCCGATGAAGTTGCCGGTACCAATTTCGACTTCTCCTTCAATCACGACGTGCGATTGCACGATCGTTTTGTCGCCGATCGTCACCTGCGATCCAACTATCGAAAACGGCCCGATCTCGGTGCTGGCGCCGATTTTCGCGCTCGGGTCGACAATCGCTGTGGGATGAACCTTTGTCTCGATCATTTTCTGCCTCACAGCACGCCTGCTTCTTTGAAACTGAAGTAACCTGGATTCCCTTCCGATGGCGCGCCGATGATGATGTGATCGAGCAATTTGATTTGCAACAATTCCGCAGCTTCGGCCAGGCGTCTCGTCAAACTGTGGTCCGTCTGACTCGGCGATGCATCGCCCGAAGGGTGATTGTGCACGACGATGACTGCGTAGGCGGAATAAGTAATCGCTGGTCGAAAGATTTCGCGCGGATGAGCAATGCTCTCATTCATGCTTCCCACCGACACCGACTCGACGCGCATCAAACGGTAACGCGTGTCGAGCAAAACAACGCGGAGCGACTCGGTTCGCAGCATGCGCATTTCACGCCCCAGCAATTCATGGATCAATTCCGGCGAATCGAGTTTTTGCTGGAACAATGGTTCCTGCGCGAAACGTTTCCCCAGATTAAACGCCGCGACCAATTCCAATGCCTTGGCCGGACCAATTCCCTTGATTGCCCTAAGTTCCTTGACGGAACAACGGCTCAATTCCGCGAAGGACTTGTATTTGTTCAGAAGTTCGCGAGCGACCTCTATCACATTCATTCCACGCCGCCCAGTGCGCAGCAGGATCGCGATCAATTCCGGATTGGTCAGCGCATCGGGACCTCGTGCGAGCAATTTTTCACGCGGCCGCTCATCCTGCGGCATCTCGCGGATTTTCAGCTGCGACATATCAGAATCTGGAGGGCGAAGCTCCCGCGACGTCGAGCCCGAGTCTCGCAGGAGCTCGACCCTCCATCAAGACATCAGACGCGAAGTTGATCAAACATCTCACACAGCGCGTCACCGAGGAAGAACAGGGCCTCGGCGTAAGGATTGGACCCGATTCCATCCAGCCCACCTTGCGCCTCCCGAATCAAATCGCTGCCGGCTGCAATAGATTCATTTAGCGCGCCATTAGTCGCGCCATTCTTCAAGAGCTCAATCATTTCCTCGACTCGCTCTTCGAGCACAAGCTGGCAACAGCGTTCCCGTTCAAACTCCGATACTGAGCGAAGGAAGATCAAAACCGGCAGCGTGAACTTGCCTTTGCGAAGGTCGGTCCCGAGCGTCTTGCCGGTTGCTCTTTCATTCCCCGCTAGATCAACACAATCGTCATAAATCTGATAAGCGGTCCCAATCTGAAACCCGAAATTCTTAAATCTTTGGATCACACCTGGGTCCGCCTCGCTGATTACGGCAGCCAGCTCCCCCGCCACTGAGAACAACGAGCCCGTCTTCATTTCTACGATCCGCAAATAATCCTGAACGCCCAGGTTGAGATCGAATTTGCGTTGCGTCTGAATCATTTCGCCGGAGCAAACCGTTGCGGCCGTGCGAGCAATCGCACGCCCAATGTCTGCGTTTTCAAAATTTGTCGATAACGTGAGCGCATGTGCAAAGAGGCAATCGCCCAGCAAAACGCTGAGCGAATTTCCCCAGCGCGCATTCGCAGTAGGCTGCGCGCGGCGACGCTCGGCTTCGTCCATCACGTCGTCGTGCATCAAGGTCGCGATGTGGATGAGCTCGACAATCACGGCAAGATCAATATGTCCCGAATTAATCTCGCCAGTTGCGCCACCAGCCAAAAGCGTCAGCAGCGGCCGTAAACGTTTGCCCCGGCTGCCGACAGCGTACACAACGTAGCCTTCGATCGCCGGATCGAAAGCCGCCGCTTGCTGCGCAATGCGTGCCTCGACTTCTTCAAGATGCGGCTGAACCAACTTCGCCACTTTGGCCAGCGAGCCGGCGGCAGAAGCGGCTGCTGCAGTCCCAGTCAGGCTCGGCCGTGAGCGCGTGAAGAGTTCCACGAGGCGAGAATAGCGGCGCGGGTTGTGTGTTGTCAAAGCAACACGAGTGTAAATTTTCAGGGAACACGCGCCAACTGGTCGCCAGCTCGCCCATGGGCACTCAGCGTTTTCGCAGCCAACTTTCGGTGCCGTACTTTTGTTCAGCGAGTTCTCGCGCTCGGTTCAAAATTTTTTCGTCGACTTTTCGCTCGCTACGATCTGTGGACAGCTCTCGTGCAAATCGTTGCGCGAGATCGCTCTCAAGATCGATTCCCTGAATGCTGCCTTGTTGTAGCAGACCGCGGCGGGTCCGGCGTTGGGCTGCGCCAGCGATTTTGCGGCCATCGATCATCACGTCCGCACGCACAGGGTTTGCAAAACAGCTGTAGCCGGCATCGCTAATGCCGGTCCGAGTGGCCACCGTCGCGCTGCCTGGGTCGCAGTCGACGACCCCGGCTACAACGGCGCGCGATCCTGTTTCACTCAACGCATCGCACAAGGCCTGGTGAATCTTTTCATAAATCGATATCGATGATTCAGCAAAGGCCGTGTCGCTGGCGGGAATCACGAGGGAATATGTCAGATCTTCTCCATGAAACACAATTCCACCGCCAGTCCAACGGCGAACCAAATCGCGTTCGCACTGATACCGAGCGATATCGGTAAATCGGCCAAAGTATCCAAATGACAGAGCAGAGGACCGCCAGCGATAAAAACGAATTAGCGGAATCGTGGCGTATTCGAGCAGCGCTTCGTCGATTGCCATGTTCATCGCGGCCGAGTGCGGCGTGTGGTCGTGACAGACATCCAGCGCAGCAAAATCGTCATTCTCGACTTCGCTCGACATGACAGTTAGCAGCGAAGCTCTTCTAAAATCTTGTCGACCGCTTCTCGTGGATTTCGGTCGGCAGTAATCGGTCGGCCAATTACCAGATAATCCGCGCCTGCGTCCAGGGCGTCGCGCGGCGACATTGTACGCTTTTGGTCGTTCGCCTCTGTCCCACTCGGTCGAATTCCCGGCACAACGATCTTCATCTTGTGAGCGAATTCACGACGAAGAGGTTTGATTTCGTGCGGACTGGCTACAACTCCATCGATTCCTGCATCAACACCCAGTTTTGCCAGGCGCAGAACTTGATCGGCTACTCCGCTCGCGATTCCAATTTCGCGCAGCGTCTCTTCCGTCGAACTCGTTAGAACAGTTACACCCAGGAGCAACATATTGTTTGCTCGTGCCGTGGTTGCGGCGCGGATCATTTCGCTGCCGCCGCTCAAGTGAACGGTGAGCATTTGCGCACCAAGGCGGCCCGCGGATTCGACGGCTCGGGCGACCGTGTTTGGAATGTCGTGCAGCTTGAGATCGAGAAAAACCTTGGAGCCTGTGGACGAAACAGCGCGCACAATTTCCGGACCTTCCGCGGTATAAAGTTGCAGCCCGATTTTGAAAAACGAGATTTGGCCGTCCAGCTTTTCAACGAGCTCAAGCGCTTCCTTTTTTGTAGGCAGATCCAGCGCGACGATGATTCTATCTTTTGTCATTCCGAGCGAAGTGAGGAATCCCGTGACATCACCTTTGGCTGGAATGGCGGGATGTCTCGACTACGCTCGACACGACGATATGCAAGTTTTCGCTCCTGCGAAGATCAATCTGTCGCTGAAAATCCTTGGCCGGCGGAACGATGGCTTCCACGAGCTTGACACGCTCATCGCCCCAATTTCGCTCTACGATGAGCTCAGAATCGATAAAGGTCGGCACGGAATCAAGTTTAGCTGCGACCATCCATCAGTCCCGCAAGGTGACGACAACCTGGCTGTCCGCGCGGCGAAGACGTTCTTTGAGACAACTAAAATCGAGCCTGCGATTTCCATCGAGCTCAAAAAGAAGATTCCCCATGGCGCCGGACTGGGTGGCGGAAGTAGTGACGCCGCTTCCGTCTTGCTGGCGCTCAATAAGCTCTTCGAAGCGAAATTATCGCGGGAGGCGCTCACTGAAATGGCGGAGCCGATCGGATCAGACGTTCCATTTTTTCTCTTTCAATCCGCAGCGTTGTGCAAGGGACATGGCGAAATGGTTTCGCCAGTGAAATTGAAGAGACAGTTTTCGATCCTGTTGCTGAAACCAGCGTTTGCTGTCTCAACAGCATGGGCATACTCGCGCTGGGAAGATTCTCGAGAAATTTCGGGGATTCGTTATGAAGCGCAGGAATTCGCCGAACAGGCTTTCGTGAATGATCTCGAACGCCCGGTCTTCGAAAAATTTGTTTTTCTGGCGCAATCAAAAATGTGGTTACTCAGTCAATCGGAAGTCGGCGCAGCGCTCATGTCGGGTTCCGGTTCCACCATGTTTGCCGTGATGCGAGCAAATGCAGATGCGGATTCTGTGGCGAAACGCGCCAAAGGAGCGCTCGACCCGGAACTATGGACGTGCGCCTGCGAAACGATCTGATTCAAACCCGCGAGCGGCGGCGGCCGGTCCCGCGGCCGCGGGATGAATATTTCACCGGCCTTCGTTTTGGCTCGATTTTCGAAATGCCGGTGCCGCTTTTTACTTCCATGATCTGGTCGCGCAAAAGCGCCGCGCGCTCGAATTCGAGATTCGCAGAGGCTTCCTGCATCTCGTCTTCCAATTCGCGGAGCAATTCGGTCACATTAAAATCGCCACCGGCCTCCTGAATAACGGAGGCGGCGATTTCTCGCCCGCGGAGAATGGTGTGCAAACTCTCCTGCACGGCGCGCCGAACTGTTTGCGGAGTGATGCCGTGCTTTTCGTTGTATTCCAGCTGTTTCGCGCGCCGGTATTCCGAAATCGACATGAGCGCTTCCATGCTTCGGGTGACCTGATCGGCAAACAGCACTACTTCACCGTTCACGTGACGCGCGGCGCGGCCTGCGGTTTGAATGAGAGAAGTCTCGCTGCGCAAAAAACCTTCCTTGTCCGCGTCCAGAATGCATACCAGCGAAACTTCGGGAAGATCGAGGCCTTCGCGAAGCAAATTGATACCCACGAGAATGTCGAAATCCGCCGCGCGCAATCCACGCAAAATTTCTACTCTCTCGATTGCGTCGATATCGCTATGCAAATAGCGAACTTTCAATCCGACGTCGCGCAGATAATCAGCCAAATCTTCCGCTGTTCGCTTGGTCAGCGTTGTCACCAGAACTCGCTCGCCCTTTTCCACGCGCTGACGACAGAGCTCAATCGTCTCGTCGATCTGATTCTTGAGCGGCTTAAGCGTGATTTTTGGATCGAGAAGCCCAGTAGGGCGGATGATCTGCTCGACAACGAGCTGCGCACCCGGGGTGTGCACGTCGAATTTTTCCGGGGGCTCATCTGTACGCGAAACCCGAACTTCTGAATTGGACCTTGAGCGTTGGGCGCGTGCTCGCGACTTATCGGAGTTGAGCGCCTGCTCGCGATTTATCGGAGTCGAGCGTTTTTCGCCGGCTACGGCAAACGGCACAAGTTCAGCTTCCCCGATCCGTTGTCGCCGATGCGGAATATATCCTTTGTTTCCAGCCACGCTGTTTTGAATTTCAAATTCTGCCGGCGTCGCGCTGACGTAAACGAGCTGGTTCGTCAGCTTCATGAACTCGTCGAAATTGAGCGGCCGATTATCGAGGGCGCTGGGCAGGCGGAACCCGTAATTTACAAGGACGGTCTTGCGGGAGCGGTCACCTTCATACATCCCGCCGATCTGTGGGATCGTGGCGTGCGATTCATCGATGACTACCAGAAAATCTTTCGGGAAAAAATCGATGATCGTGTACGGCTTGGAGCCCGGTGGCCGACCGGACAAATGGCGCGAGTAATTTTCGATTCCGTTGCAGAACCCCATTTCCTGCAACATTTCCAGATCGTATTCGGTGCGCATGCGCAGGCGCTGCGCTTCCAGAAGTTTGTTTTGTGACTCGAGTTCTATAATTCGTTCTTCCAATTCATCGCGGATCGTGCGCAACGCACGATTGAGTTTGTCCGCCGGAGTCACGAATTGCTTGGCAGGATAAAACGTAATCACGGACAGCGATTCGTGCGCGTGCCCGGTCAACGGGTCAAATCGCGTGATCGCTTCGATTTCGTCGCCGAAGAATTCGATCCGGATGCCTTCTTCGTCAGCGGAACCGGGATAAACTTCCACGACGTCGCCCCTGACGCGGAACCTGCCGCGTGCGAAGTTAACGTCGTTGCGGTCGTATAACATCTCGATTAGACGACTGAGCACGGCTTCGCGCGAGACCTGCTGTCCGCGTTTTATGGTCAGCAGCATCTGTAAATAATCTTCCGGCGAAGTGACGCCGTAGATGCAGGAGACACTGGCTACCACGATTGTGTCACGGCGCGAAAGCAGCGCGCTGGTAGCGGCAAGCCGTAACCGCTCGATCTCTTCATTAATGGAGGAATCCTTCTCAATGTAGGTGTCGGAGCGGGGGATATAAGCTTCAGGCTGGTAATAATCGAAATAACTGACGAAATACTCGACAGCGTTCCGCGGGAAGAATTGTTTGAACTCGGAGTAAAGCTGCGCGGCAAGCGTTTTATTGTGGGAAATGACTAGCGTGGGCCGATCCAACTCCCGGATCACGTTCGCGATTGTGAAAGTTTTGCCCGAACCGGTGACGCCTAACAGTGTTTGGTGGCGGTTGCCGGCTTCGATGGACCTAATCAGTTTGGCAATCGCCTGTCCCTGGTCGCCGCGCGGTGTGTAGTTCGATTGGAGTTGAAAGGACATTCAGCAAATCTAGCAGCGAGTGTTAAGGATGCCCAGTGCCGCCTGGCAGTGTCAGCTTTAAGCGCTCCAGATGTGCCCCAGGACTCTGTGGAAATAGGAGCCTCGCGCGTGCCGTTGGAGGCGCCACTACAATTTGACTCGCCGCGCCGAGCCGGTGATAAGATCGAGACTGGGATGCCGTGAATCTCTTATATGTCTGCTGATTCTGGGTCGAGTGCTCGCTTAGAGATCGGTCATGTTCTTTTTATGGACGTGGTGGGTTACTCGAAATTGTTGCTGGATGAACAGAGTGAGATTCAGGAACGATTGACGCAAATTGTTCGAAACTCGGAGCAAGTGCGCGATGCGGAGGCGGCAAATAAACTCATTCGTCTTCCGGTTGGCGATGGAATGGCACTCGTTTTTTTCAACAGTCCCGAGGCGCCCGTGCAATGCGCCATGGAGATAAGTAAGAAGTTAAAGCAGGATCCTCAGTTGAAGCTTCGGATGGGGATTCACAGCGGACCGGTCAATGAAGTTCGGGATGTAAATGGTCGAGCGAACGTTGCAGGCGCTGGAATTAATATTGCGCAGCGGGTGATGGACTGCGGCGATTCGGGTCATATTCTTTTATCCAAGCGTGTAGCCGAAGACCTGGGTCACTCGCGACAGTGGCGCCCTTACTTGCATGATCTGGGCGAATGCGCCGTAAAGCACGGTGTCCCCATATTCATAGTGAATTTCTGCACCGAGGAAATTGGGAACGCGCAATTACCCGAGAAGTTTAAACAATGGCAATCGGAGCAAGCCGCGCAGGCGGCAAGTGGTTCGCCATCGGCCGCTCGACGCAGAGCCGTCTTGACCGTGGCCGGCGTCCTTTTACTTGCCGCCGTCGGGTTCAGCATGTGGTTTTATTCGAGGCAAGCAGCGCTGACCTCTCTAACGACGGAGAAAACCATCGCCGTATTGCCATTCCAAAACTTTAGCCCAGACAAGGAAAATGCATTTTTCGCAGACGGCGTTCAAGATGACATCCTCACTAGTCTGGCAAAGATCAAAGAGCTCAGGGTCATCAGTCGTTCGTCTGTTATGAAGTTTCGCGACGCTGCTGGCCAGAACCTGCGCCAGATCGGCAAAACACTTGGTGTGGCGAATGTTCTCGAGGGTAGTGTTCGGCGGGAAGGTGACCGGGTAGTCGTCAACGTGCAATTGGTCGATGCGCAGAGCGCCCGGCAGATCTGGGCGAACCGTTACGACCGCACCCTGGCTGATTCGCTGGGATTGCAAGGTGAGTTGGCCAGTGAAATCGCCGACGCCTTGCGAGCTACGCTGAGTACGGATGAACAGGCGCGAGTAACAGCCAAACCTACGAAGAATCCGGATGCATATATGTTTTATTTGCGGGCGAATCAGATCTCGCGAAACCCCGACACGGTGCTCGAGGATTACAAAACCGCCGAGCAACTTTACATGCAGGCGGTCGCGCTCGATCCGGATTTCGCGCTCGCCCATGCGCGGCTCGCGTCGGTTTGTGCTGAGGTTTTCCATTACTACGAACCGACCGAGGATTGGAAAACCAAAGCTCGCACCGAAGCTCAAATTGCCCTTCGTCTCCAACCCAACCTGGCGGAAGCACATTTTGCCCTTGGGCAGTGCATCTATTGGATGGATCAGGATTACGGGCGGGCTCTTGAACAATTCGATATCGCCGCTCGTTTAGCGCCGAGCAACGGAGATATTGCTCGTTTGATTGCGGCCATTAAACGTCGACAGGGTAGGTGGGAACAAGCGCTCGAGGAATATGAACGGGTTGCCAGGCTGGATCCACAAAACCCAAATACCATCCGCGAACTTATCTTTATCAACACTGCGCTGCGCCGCTGGCCAGAAGCGGCACTGTGGGCAGAGCGAATGCGCACGATGGCTCCGGCGTCCATCGTTGCGAAAATTCAGAGTGGATACGTCGATTTTTGGTGGAAGGGAGATACCCAATTACTAAAGTCACTTCTGGATACCGTCCCAGCCGCTAACGATCCAGATGGCGCTGTCACTGCCTGCCGATGGGAAGCAGCCATGCTGAAACGCAATTATCCTGAGGCCAAAAATGTTCTGCAAACTTCGTCGCTCAAAGAGCTCTCGTACACGAACGCTGGCACGACACCGATAAACTTTTTCGAAGGCTGCATTTATCTCGCACAGGGCGATAATGTGAATGCTCAGAAGGCATTCGAACTCGCAAGACCCGAGTTTGAAGCGGCTGTGAAAGAGGCGCCCGAAAGCGCCTATCGACACGCGAATCTCGGTTGGTTGTACGGCTTTATGGGGCGAAAAGACGACGCGATCAGGGAGGGACAACGCGCGGTCGAACTCAAACCAGAGTCGAAAGATGCAGTCGACGGCGCCCTGATGAATTGCTATCTCGCATTGATCTACACGCGTGTCGGAGAGAAGGAGCTCGCCATCCCATTGATTGCACGCCTTCTCAAAACCCCTGGCGCAGTGGACAGCGTCGATTACAGCATAACCGTTAACGATCTGAAATATCGCTGGGAATGGGACCCTATTCGGAGCGATCCGCGTTTTCAAAAACTCCTCGAACACCCAGCGAAGTGACTCGTCGGCGCTTAACCTTCGTCAGGTATGGGCTGACTCTGGTGCAATCGAATTCAATTGCTCGCCCGCTTCAATCGAACTCCGAACTTGTCGATTGCCAACGGCGGACAAAATATGAGGCTTAATCTGCCAACCGAGCAGTGAATCCGAAAAAGTTTTTTTCCGAGCTAAAACGACGAAGAGTCTACAGCGTCGCCGTCGCCTATCTAGTAGGTGGGTGGGCGCTCGCTCAAGGCATTGCTCAGGTCTTACCCGTGTTCAACATCTCGAATTTGGTCGTGCGCCTTATCGTACTCCTAATCATACTGGGATTTCCAGTCGCTCTCGTACTCTCTTGGTTTTTTGATCTCACGCGATATGGAATTGTCCGAACGCCCGATCTCGACGCTCGCCGTGTCGATACGGTCCAGTCGCAGCCTGATTCCGGTCGAGGGGACTCAACCGAAAAATCGATCGCGATTTTACCCTTCAACGATTTGAGCCCATCCAAAGACCACGCCTACTTCGGCGAAGGTATTGCGGAAGAGCTTCTGGGAGCGCTGGCGAAAGTTGATGGTCTGCGCGTCGCGGCGCGGCGGTCTTCATTCTGGTTTAAGGACAAAGAGGCTGAGCTTGGCGAAATCGCATCAAAGTTAAACGTTGGGCACGTCCTTGAGGGTAGCGTTCGTCGCGATGGCAATCGAGTGCGTATCACCGCGGAACTAATCGACGCCTCCGACGGATTTACCATGTGGTCAGAAACATATGAGCGCGAAATGCACGGAATTTTTGCGCTACAGGATGAGATTACCCGCTCCATTGTCGATACTCTCAAGCTCAAACTGGCGATCTCGCCGTCGCGTCCAGCTCGAAGCACGGATGCCTATGATGCTTATCTGGAGGGCCTGGTTTATTCCGACAAAAACACCGAGCCCGAATTGCGGAAGAGTCTCGAATTTTTTCAGCAGGCGCTCGAAAAGGATCCCAAGTTTAGTCGGGCATGGACTGGAATCGCGAAAGTTTGGCTTTGGCTGGCTGACGCTTACGTTCCACCGCTCGAAGCGTATCCGAAGGTTCGTGATGCCGCCCTTCGAGCTTTGGAACTCGACGACGAGGAGGCCGAAGCGCACGTGTATCTTGCCGAAACCAAGCGCATACTGGACTGGGACCTTGATGGAGCGGAGGCGGAATTCAATCGCGCGGTCGCAATTGATCCGAATTCGACGCCATCGAATTACTTTATCGCTGCGCTTTACGCTGCCCGCGGTGACCGCGAGAAAGCACTGGCTTACCTGCAGCGCACGTCGAAGATCGATCCGGCCTCGCTTTGGGTGAGTAATTTCGCCTGCGAGCTTTACCGTTATTTCGGTCTTTACGATGAAGCGATCGCGGCCGGAGAACGCGCGCTCCAACTTGATCCGACATTTGCCCATTATGGCGAGCCATCGCTTGCAGCGCTGTATCGCGAGATGGGGCGCTTCGATGACGCAATTGCTCTCTACCAAAAAGCCCGAGAGTTCACTGGGAGGCCAGGGTTCGGTCTGGCGATCACTTACGCGCGCATGAAGCAGCGCAAGGAGGCGCTGGAAGCTCTCGATCAAGCCATCGCAGGCTGGGGCTATCGACCGGGTGATGCAATTGCGCACGTGCACGTAACGCTTGGCGCGCATGACGATGCAATTCGCGAACTCGAACGCGCATGCGAGCAGCGCTCCTCATCCTTGCACGGCGTTGGCATCGCTCCCGAATTTGTGCCGCTTCGTTCGGACAAACGTTTCAGGTCAATTCTTCAAAGAATCGGACTCGAACCCGAAAAGGTTTTCGCGGCGACAGCGGCCTGATCATTGCACAATCGCGTCTCGCCCGTGGCCGTGAGAGCGTACACCGTATTTGTTCAAATCCTGCTGCGCCACGTGCATTCCGTAGAGCAGGATCGCAATCAGACCGAAATACAGTATCGACATCGTCCAGCGTTGAGCCGGTGTGACTTCAAAATAACGCTGTTCGTCCTCGGTTCGTTTGCGGAAGAGCGAATAGATCCGCGGCAGCGACAGGAGCACAATCAACCAAATGATAAAATTTGGATATTTCCACCCGAACCAGACGAGCAAGGCGAATCCTGGCAACCAAAGCCAGCGTGAGAGCGCCGTCACGATGCGTCCGCCATCCAGCATTCCTACCGGCGTCAGATTAAATAGATTGAGAAAATATCCAAACCAGGCGAGCGCGATGAAAAGCGGCGCGGCAAAGAGTTCGCCCAGGAAGTTGCAAACCAACGCGCCAAGGCTCCCCAGCATCGGACCGCCGATCCCGACGCATGCTTCCATCCAGGCATTGCGCGGCGCTTCTTTAAGCGCGATAAACGCGCCCATAAACGGAATAAAAACAGGCGCACCGACTTTGAGTCCGAACTTTTTGGCGACAAGCAAATGGCCGGTTTCGTGTACCAACAAAAGCAGGACAAAACCCAGCGCGAATTGCCAGCCCCAAATCTGGGTATAGACCCAGATCATCAGCAGCATCGTTCCGCCGGATTTCAGCAGGATCGGTAGGAATTTCAGAAGCGGAAGAACAGCAAACTTCAATTTCGCGAAAAACTTCGCGATCAGGACTCCGACTACTGCAAGTGGTCCCAGCGCTTTTTTTACTCGGCTCCAGGCCGTCTCCTCGGACGGAGCCTTGTACTCCTTGGTTGGTTCAGTTTGAAGGTTCATCGCTTCGCGGACGTTGATTCCTAAATCGTTGAATCGTTAAATCCGTTGTGTTACCGAGAAATTGTAGGGCGTTTCTGTGAAACGCCAACTTCCGGCGTCTGACACAGACGCCCTACAATTCATTAAAGGCATCGCCCAGATGATCGAGGACGTCGCGGGGTAATAACGATTGTTCGCTTTGACTCCCACCAAAGATTGCGATTTCCGCGGCGCGCCCGCATAACCATGCGCCGAGTCGCGCCGCATCATAAAGAGACAAACCTTGTCCCACCAATCCTGCGCAGACTCCGGTGAGAATATCGCCCATTCCGCCCGTGGCCATTCCCGGATTTCCGGTCGTGTTATAGCTTAGCGGGCGATCCCGTTCTGCTACGATCGTCCGGCTGCCTTTCAATAAGAGCGTTACCGGAAAACGCTGGCAGAATTTCGTTGCCGTTTTGGCGCGCGTTTCTTTTTCATCGGGCGAGAGTCGTTTCATCTCGCCAGGATGCGGCGTGAGCAACCGTTTGCCTTTGCAATGTTTGAGCGTCGAGGTTTTTTCCGCCAAAATATTCAAGGCGTCAGCATCAATCACCATTGGCTGCTTCGCTTTTTCGATCAGCTCGAGAATTTCGGCAGCGCGGGATTTTCCAAGACCGGGTCCGACTGCCCAGACGTCGGCCTTTTCCTTGAGTAAATCGCGGTAAGACTGGAGCGGCTTGACCATTGATTCCATTGGCGCGGCGCTTGCGACAATCTCGTAGATTTCTTCGGGAACGAAAACCTCGACCAGCCCTGCGCCTGCACGCAACGCGCCCTGCGAAGTCATCAGGGCTGCACCGATGAATCCCCTGGAACCGGCAACAACACCAATGCGGCCACATTGGTTCTTGTACGTGCTGAATTTGCGCCTCGGCAGCAATTCCCGAACAACCGGCAGAGCGGCGACAACTTCTTTCGCTCTTTTTTCCGAAGAGCGCAGTTCATCCAGGTGCACGACTTCCAGGCTGCCCACGAAGTTCAGCGCGTCGTCGGCCAGCAATCCTGGTTTTGCGAATCCGATCGTGACTGTAAAATCCGCGACGACACAGTCGCGATCGGTTTTACCCGAATCGCCGTCGAGACCGGTTGGAAGATCGACGGCGAACACGTAAGCGCCCTTGGTTGCCCGCAACTGATTGATGGAGCGACACGCCGCACGGATCGGATCGCGCAGCGGCGGCTTCGCGCCCAGCCCGAGTAAACCGTCAAGAATTATCAGCGGGGCTGCAGTGGCGATGTACGCCTCCGGCGCCAGTGCTTCCTCCGCCGCGGACAACTCATCGGCGGCTTCTGCGAAAAGCTCGACAAGGATGACGCCGAGATCAGCTCCGCTGCCGCGGGATGGTGTTGCCCCTAGAATCTCAGGCGGTCTGCGGCGCAGACTTTCGAGTTTCATGCGCATCAGTCCGCTGCAATCGCGTTCCTGAAAAGCAAGTCGCACTTCAATCTTCCACCCGAGGCGCCGTAAACGTTCAGCAGCAACCAGTGCGTCGCCGGCATTGTTACCTTTGCCCGCGAACACAATGCACTTGCCAGGCTTACGGAAAAATCTGGTGACCGCTTCTGCAACGCCGGCCCCCGCCTTGTCCATTAGCGCTTCAACTTCTACTCCCCGCGCGAAAGCAGCTTCTTCCGCCGCTCGCATCTGCGTCGAAGTCAGGATTGGAAGGTTCAATTACCCCTCCGGATCTTTTGAGCCCGTTTTTGCCTCTGACCCGTCTGATTTCGATGAGCTCTTCTTCCGCTGCGCGCTCTTTTTGTGCGAACGCTTGGATCGGCGGCCCTTAGATTTAGCCACTTTGGTTTGATCGATGTACGGTTGCAACGGGATGCTTTCACTCGTCGCCACTCGCGTCGTCGTCAACGCGCTCGCGACGGAATTGCGTCCGCGCACGCCGGCGGCAATTTCTTCTGCGAGCTTTTGACGGTAAGAAGCCGTTTGCGCTAACGCCGCTTCAGTTGGGTTGGTTAGGAAGCCGCATTCCACGAGCACTGCCGGGACCGTGGCTTTTCGCAGGACGAAGTAACCCCGGCGCCGCACATTGCGATTTGAGGAAGGCGCCCCGCCGGCGACAAAGTAATGGATAGCCGAAGCCAGTGGGAGGCTCTCGCGGTTGTAAAAATATGTTTCGATTCCACCGGCGCCGGTGCGCTTGGCCGAGTTGAAATGGATGGAAACGAAAATGGCGTTGGCATAAGAGTTGGCGATCGCAACGCGTGTTCCGAGTGGAACGAACACGTCGCTGTCGCGGGTCATCACCACGCGATACCCGCTTGCCGCCAGTGCGTTCTTCAACCGTTGCGCGACGTCGAGGGTCATCTCCTTTTCTGAAACTCTCTGGCTTGGAATTCCGCCGCGGTCATGGCCGCCATGACCCGCGTCGATCACTACGGTAGTAGATGAGCCGCTGTCTTTAGAAGCTCGCTTTGCGTGAGCCGTAGAGAGAGTCCCCAGAAATGCGATCAGCAAACTGGAGGCAAACAGACGGAACCGGTAAGGATTTGTCGGCATCACTAATCGTCCTTCGGCAGTTCAGGCGGGCGAGCTGATAATTTCGGTGCGGTACCACGGGAGCTTTGCGCGGCCGGCGATTCAATCGTGCCGCCGCGCACTGCCACTTCGCCGTTGCCGGAGCGAACGAGCTTTGGCCGCGTTTTGGTTTCCATGAAGGACGAGTGTGCCAGCAATTCACCATTCAAGCCGATGCGCGAATACGCCCAGGCGCGCGGGGCGGAGCAATGCATAACATGCAATTGATTTGTGCGATCGATCTCCGCCTGTGGTTCTTCAAACGCGATGGCACGGCCTAACGAATACGTCGCATACACAATTCCACTGTCCTTGTCCTGCACGCGCACGTACAAGGAAGTATGGTCCGGAAAGCGGTTGGTGAGAAGCGAGTACGTGCGCACGTTGCCAGGCGCGGAAACGCGATCGGGGATGCCGACTGTTTGCTGCCAGATTGGTCGAGCGTCGGTTACTTCAAAAACTCGCGTTGGGGAATAAAAAAACTTTCCCAGATCGGCAAAATAAACATTCATCCGCACGTGATAAGTGCCGAAATCGTGCACAGGATAAAGTGGAGTCAGATTGATCTGATGCGTGACTCTCTGCCCGGCTTCGACCTTCAAGGGCGCCTGATCGCTTCCGGCGCTCATTGGCGCAATGGGCTGGCCTTCGTTTCCGGTTATCTCAAACCCAAGCCACGATTGCCCGTCGGCGTTGTGAAGGTCGATGTCGCGTCCGGCCAGATTGGTGATGCTGAGTGTCGCTACCACCGGTTCGTAAGCGATGTACTGCAATCGTTTGAATTTCAGGTCCACCTGAATTTGGGCTTCGGCTTTCGCGGCAAAAAGCAGAAGGCATGTGATCGACAGAATACGCCTGATCACATTGCTAAACGACGAAATCCGAATGACGCGGTTGGTTAAAACGTTAAGAGAGTCAAAAAAGTTACAACGTTTAAGCATCGTCACTCTTTTCAGCCTGTCTTTGTAGCCTTTTTAGCTTTGTAACGTTTGTAACTTTGCCTCTCGTGGCGTTCATTGTGCCGAGCTGTTCTCGGCCGCAGGAAAAAGCTGCAAAAGCCGCGAAGGTTCGGCCTGAACGGCCTGCAATTTATCATCGTAATAAATTCGGATCCTGTATCCAAGATATTTTCGCTTTCCGCTATCTGCGGTGGAACCTTTGCCTCTGCCTTTTTGCCCGGGTCGGACCGTCGCTGCCGCCTCGGAAAGCGATGACTCTGGCGACCCGACTCCTGTTTTCGGGCGGAGATAACTGACCGAGAGCACCTCGGGAGTCGCATCCGTCCAATCGTGCTTCGGTGTCATCCATTCGTAATTCACGTCTGCGTCGGTGAGCTTCACATCCTTGTCACCAACGGTGTCGTAAAACTCCACCAAGATTTTTACCTTGGTGTGATCAACCGTTGCGCCGGTCTGTTTTTTTATGCCGATCCGTAGGGCGAGGTTGGTCTCAGCGTCCGGATCGGGTGTCTCAGTAGCTTTGACTTCCGTAATGCCCATGACAGCGCCTTCCGGATTGCCGCCGAGATCCCGGTGCGATGCGGCATCGAGTGATGCGCTCGCCATGCCAGGGTCTGTCGCGGCCGGGGTCGACACTCCCAGCTTCAAGCGCTGATCAGCCAACTCATATGCCTGCCCGGCCGACGGGCCAATGTCGTGTAGTTTACGCCACACTTCGTTCGACTTGTCATAAAGCTGCATGGAATCGTACGTCTTGGCTATTTCCTCGAGCACCATGACGTTACTGGGTTCATTCTCCAACGCTTCCTCAAACCGGGCGAGCGCATTTGTTGTATCGCCGCGGTCACGGAGCTCGACACCTTCTCGCAACAGCTGATTAACAAGAGACGGAGGGGGCGTTTGGGCAACCGCTTCGGGTGAAGGAGCCGTCTGGGTCGCCGGCGGCGCTGGTGTTGAAACGGGAGGGGCCGCGGGGCGTGCGACGGTCGTCGCGACTGCCGGTGCCGGCGTGCGCACAGGCCGAACCCGGCCTATATAATAGGAGGTGACGGCGAAGATTTCCGCCAAGGCCAGAATTACAACCAAGCCGATCCCGACGTTAAAGCTTGGATCGACCTGCGTAGCCCGTGAAAGAAGAGTCCGCATGCAGCAATAAACCCCATTTCTGTAAGCGCGCCCTCGCCAAGCTGTCAACTCAGGCTTCGCCACGCTAAATCGTTGAAACGTTGAACCGGAACGCGTTCTAACCCGCCTGAGGCGGGTAACGTTTTAAACGAATCACGAACCCTCTAGCGCGAAATATCGTCCTGGCTCAGCATCTTGAATCCTTCACCCATCAGAACCGTGGACGCGCATTCGGTATCGTCTACGTGCAGCGCAATCGCGGCAAAGCCACGCGGCCGGATGAGCAGGGGATACGCGAAATGGACATTCACCTCCGCCATGACCAGTGCGGCAAGCAGTTTCACCAGTTGTGTGGCGACTTCTCGCATTTCTACGACCACAACTTCACAAACGCCGAATGGCACGTTTTTTTCCCGGAACAATTTCTCCACGCGCGCGGGATCACTCGCGATGATCCGAGCAATCGCCGAATCGGTCGATTCGGATACGCTCAGCGCCACGGCGTGAGTGCTCTGTGTGCTGAGCAGTTTCACGACATCCAGCATTGCCCCCACCTTGTTCGGGAGAAAAACAGAGAATTGCTTCACCAGCGGCCCCTCCATTTTCGAAGTAGTTTCCGGTAAATTCGCAGTCATTTCGATAGCGACACCCTGCTGGAATATCCCAAGGCGCGCCAGGCAAACTATCTCATTTCAGGTCTTTCATTGGCAAACCAATATATTCGTTAAGACGTTAAAACGTTGAAGTGGAATATGTGGAACGCGGTTTGAGGACAAGCCGATCGCTGGCACTTGATTGAGGCTGTTCATTTGGCGGGGCGTCAATATACTGCCGTAATGATTGCGGGAGCGCATTTACTTCTCTACAGCAAAGACCCGGAAGCCGATCGTGCGTTCTTTAAAACCGTGCTGGAATTCCCGTCGATCGATTTCGGCGAAGGCTGGCTGATATTTGCGTTGCCGCCTGCCGAGCTAGCGGTTCATCCTGGTGATGGCGAGTTTGTGCAGATGCATGCAGAACATCCCATGCTGGGAGCTCTTCTTTATCTGATGTGTGATGATTTGGGTAATGTGATCAGGTTGCTGAAAGGCAAAGGCGTGGACTGCGCGACCCCAGTGGAAGCTGACTGGGGAATCAGTACGAGTGTTCGACTGCCGAGTGGAGGCGAAATCGGTCTTTACCAACCGACTCATCCCACGATGATAGAAGCGCGTTCAACTTGAAAAAAGGCGGGGCTTCAGTCCCAAATTTCGCAACGCTTTAGATTCGCCCGCGATGGATGAAGAAAACGAGTTAATCGCACTGCGACGCAAAAAGCTCGCCGCGCTTCGTGCGAAGGGTATCGAGCCATTCGGCGACGGCTTTGAGGTGACTGGATCGATTGCGGAGATGCGCGAAAAGTTCAAGGAAGGCGAGACCCTTCGCGCAGCGGGCCGCATCACAGCGCATCGCGACATGGGCAAGAGTCATTTCCTTGATCTGCGCGACGCGACAGGGCGCATTCAAATCTATATTCACGCGAAAGAAGTCGGGGCGGAGCTGATCGACCTTTTTCGGTTGCTCGATCTAGGCGATTTCATCGGCGTGGAAGGAACCTGTTTTGTCACCAAAAGCGGGGAACCGACGTTGAAGGTGCGCACATTCCAATTGCTGGCGAAAGCGTTGCGGCCGCTTCCTGAGAAATGGCACGGATTACAGGACATCGAGGCGCGTTATCGGCAACGTTATCTCGATCTCCTTACGAACGAGCGTTCCCGTGCCGTGTTCGAAAAGCGCATTGCTATTGTGCGCGAAACCAGGCGCTTCTTGGAGCAGCGCGGCTTTGTAGAAGTCGAGACGCCGATCTTGCAAACAATCGCGGGAGGGGCGGCTGCCGAACCATTCATAACGCATCACAAGGCGCTTGGTCTCGATCTCTATCTGCGCATTGCGCTGGAGCTTTACTTGAAACGTTTGCTCGTGGGCGGGTTCAATAAGGTATTCGAAATCAACCGTAACTTTCGCAACGAAGGCATCTCCAGAAAGCACAATCCCGAATTCACAATGCTCGAAGCCTACTGGGCGTATGCCGACTGGGAGAAAATGGCGAACCTGGTTGAAGAACTAATCTGTTATCTCGCGGAGAAAATCTGCGGTTCGCTAACAGTCGAACATCGCGATTCCGAAGAAAAAATTATTCGTACGATCAATTTGAAACGGCCCTGGCGCCGCGCGCGTTATCGCGATGTCTTGCGGGAAGTTGCCGGGAAAGATTGGTTTGAGTTATCCCCCGAACAACGGCGCGATCGCGCCACGAACGAGTTCAAATTGGAAATCCTGCCGCAGTTGGCGGATTTTGAAGTGACGCAGCATGTCTTCGAAAAACTCGTCGAGGAGAAGACGATTGACCCACTCTTTGTTACGCATTGCCCGAAAGAGCTGGTGCCACTGGCAAAACAAAACACGGCAGACGACTCGCTGGTCGATGTTTTCGAGTTGATCATCAACGGTGCCGAAATCGCGCCCGGTTACAGCGAATTAAACGATCCGCTTGTGCAGCGTCAGCGTCTGGTCGAACAGGCAGGCGAAGAGAGGCAAAAGATCGACGAAGATTTTCTCCTCGCGCTCGAGCACGGCATGCCTCCCGCGGGCGGGATCGGCATTGGAATGGATCGACTCACCATGTTGCTCACCGGCGCGGAATCGATTCGCGACGTAATCCTTTTCCCTCTGCTGCGACCAAAGAAGTGACGAGATGGCTTTTAACGACTTAACGTCGCAAGGGCCTCATTCGCGCTCGAGATCAAAAGTGACCTTTGCGTTAATGCGATAGTTTGTGACTTTGCCGTCGTCTACTTCTGCGGTGAATTCCTTGATGTAAAGCGAGCGAACGTTCCGCAGTGTTTTCGCGGCTTCCTCCACCGCGCCCTGCGCGGCATCCTCCCAGCTCTTCGGCGATTGTGACATCAGTTCAATGACTTTAACAACTTTGGCCATGGTGATTTCTTCTCCTTTTTCTATTTATCGCAGGTGGCGCGGAACCCGCGCGTTTTTTCATCGCAATATCTCTACTTGAGCCGTCGTGAGTTATCCTCTGGGCGAGTTTTGCTGCAAATGCGGAGTTGCTACGACGAGCGCGATTCCGCCTAACACAGCGACAGAGGCGAGCAGATAACGCAGCGTGATTGGTTCGCCGAGTAACAGGATCCCACCAGTGGCAGCCAGCACTGGAACGCTGAGTTGAACAGTCGCGGCGCTCGCGGCTTTCAGCCCGGGCAGTGCCTTGTACCAAACGACATAACCTAGACCTGATGTAACCGCACCCGATATGATGGCGTAGGCGATTCCCGCAAGATCGACATGCGTCCATGGAGCGAAAATGACGATGAGAGCAGTCGCGAATGGAACTGCGCGGACAAAATTTCCGGCCGTGACACTTGCCGCGTTCCGTTCTCCTTTGCCGCGCAGTGAGTAAACACCCCAGGCCACGCCGGCCCCCAGCATCAGGATCGAACCGGCTAATGGCGGAGCAGAAAGTCCCGGGAACACAAGCACGACGAACCCAATGACCGCGAGGATGAAGCCGACAATTTGGATCATGCTTAAGCGCTCGCCCTTGTGCAGCCCCCAGAGAATCATCGTGGCCTGAACCGCGGCAAACAAAAGCAACGCGCCTGTTCCAGCTGAAAGAGATACATACGCAAATGAAAAACCCGCAGCGTATACAAAAAGCGCGGCCGCTGAAATCCAATTGCCGTATCGGAATAACACGTGTCGAGCGACGAGTGAGGAACTCGAACCGGTTTCAACTAAAGGCGAACTCGTTCTCTCAGCAATCATCCTTTTGCGAACGGTCATAATGAGCCAGAGCGCGACGGCTCCGGAGAAAATACGAAGGAACGTGAAAGTAGCGGGATCGATGCTGCTTTCTTTCAATGCGGCCCGGCATAGGAGTGAATTGCTCGCGAAGGCAATCATCGCCAGGAGAGTAAGCATCAAAATCCTTGTTGATTTCACGATTGATGGAATTTGGAGCCGAATCGTTCGCTGCAAACGAAGTATGAATTAATCAACTCGAACTTGTTGAGCAGCATCGTATTCACTGCATCGTATCGTACGCTGTAGAGTTTGCCTTCTTGGTCGCGCACTACCAGGCGGAGATCTGAGATGGCGAGGCCGACGCCGCGCAAACAAACGCTAAAAAAAGGCAATTGATCGGCAGCAGTCCGCGAAACGGATCTGATAGCTTGTGAGCTCGAATGAAGCTCGCGTTGCGCATCATTATGTTTGCCGTCGTAATCTTCCCGCATTTGTCCTCCTTCGGGGGCGCGCGGCACTTCGGCTTTATCTATGAAGCACCAACCTCGGCGCCGGGAAGCTTCGAGCTAGAAAACTGGGTCACGTGGGCGCGTACAACCAATCCGGAGCATTCCGATCAAGTCGCCTTTCGGCACGAAATCGAGATTGGCGTCACCGATCGCCTTCAAGCGAGTATTTACTTGGCAGATTGGTTTTACGAAAATGCCCCGCGGCATTCGGGTTCCACCTACTCCGACTCGGCGATCGAGTTGATTTATAACC
>JAALOD010000046.1 GCA_013372845.1 Candidatus Udaeobacter sp. | reverse complement strand
CGGTTTCGACTGGATTCCGAAAGAGTGGACGTTCCACTCGGACGCGGTCTGGTTAGACCTCATATGTCGCACGGGTGAACGAATTCGCATCCGTTTGTTTTTGTTCTAGACGGGGGCAGCGGCGCTCGTCGGCTTGAATGAATTGTTGGGCGACAGCGTGGCAAGAGACTCAGACACTTTTGTTCTTTTCGTTCCAGATCATCGGCTCCCAAAGCTCCACCTTGTTTCCCTCAGGATCCAGGCTTCGAATCCCGTTAAGATTGGCACCCTGTCTTACCAACGCATGTGATCCCACGTCGTAAGCGCTCTCCCGATTGGAGGAGCGATCCAATTTTTATTTTCAATTAATCGTTTCACGGAGCGGGGTGTTCTCCTACACGATTCGGCCAGCCCGCTGCAAGCAAAATCCCCCTTTCCGAGACATTGGCGGACAACAGCGAACGACTAAGGAAATAGGGCGATCTGTTCTCATTTATGTTCTCACTTTGCCATTTTTGAAGCCGTGAAAAGATGCGCTACGCCTCGTAAAAGCGTTCCCGGCGGGAATCGAACCCACATCTAAGGTTTAGGAAACCTACGTTCTATCCGTTGAACTACGGGAACAATATCCTTATTATCAGATATTTATATGATATCGCAAAATCGAGAGCTTAAGAGTCAGCTTCGAACATACCGATAAGGTTCAGCCCGGTCAGTGCGCCGTTCCGAAACCGGCGAAGTACTTCTTGAAGGCGCCGATCTCCATTGCGAAAACGCCGTCTGTGTTCTTAAGCGTGATGGGGCGCCACCAGCTCACGTCGTACATCGAAATGGTGGCGTCTAGCACGCTTGCAGTTGCCTCGAAGTAACCCCACGGATTCCGGAGGACGATCCACCGCTTGCAGTCACGGTATGCCCAGCCAAGCACCGTATAGCAGTGTGAGCCGACTACCTGTGCCGAGCTGTAATCTACATGATCCGGGGAGTCATCCCCAGTACTATAGGTCCACGCTGTCATCGGATTGAACGTGCGATACGAAAGGCAGTTCGATCGTAAAATGTTCCAGAGATCGTCGGCGCTGCGGCTGGCCGTGTCGTAATATTGGCGCGTCCCGCCGTTGAGTTGCGCCGTTGCATAGACACAGTCGCCCCAGGCAGTCTGGGTGATGTCGGGCATATCGGTGACGGTTCCAGTCTTGAGCTTCGCAAAACCTTTCTCATACACTGCCGGCCACGTCTCGCCCGCTTCGCTCGACCGGCAATAGATAAAGTCACCACTCATCGTCAATGGCACCGCTTCGGTCATCTGGATCTCCTGATCGATTGTGCCGCCGGAGTCCGGCTTGTAGAAACGGATCATGTCGTTGAACTGCTCCTGATTCGGGCCCGTCGCTCGCGTGAGGTGTGAGATACGAAACGGCGTTGCCCACGCGATGGCCGAGAGTGCGGCAATGTAGTAGCAGTTAGCAACCGCGCCCTGCACCGGATCGAAGAACTCGGCCGTCTCGTGGAAGAAAGTTCCTGCGGTCGCCCAGTGGGCACCGGGCGGTGTCCATCCGAAGTCGATTTTGATCACGATTTCGGGATCGAACGTGATGGCCTTCAAGATCGATGCGGGAAAAGCGCGCCCGAGTTGCACGTTTCGCAGAGCATCTGGAAGTCGGAGTGAAACCTCCAGGCGGGAAAGGCGTGAGACGTCGAAGCAGAGAATCGGCCAGTCGAGCAACGTCTTCAGATCGGCGTGCTCCAGAACGTGCCGCAGGGTCTCGTATTGGCTGAGATCGGCCATCCCGCCAAGCTGCAAGTCGTTCCCCTTTGTTGGGACCTCGATGTCAAGCAAGGGAGAGCGTTCGCGAACGAGTCGAAGGCGTTCGTCCAGCCGGTGGCCGATATAGAGCGGTCCGCCATACTTGGGATCAAACAGTTCCTCGTATGGGGTGGCTAAGAGTTGCTCGAGCACGCGCGGCGCGTCGGAGAGTTCCTTCCATGAGATCCTCCGCCCTGCGATTAACTCGGCGAGCGCGTACGGGTTGATAACCGCGCTATTCTGGCCTTGTGTGGGACCGCGGCTCTTGGATTTAGTTGAGGTCTTGGATTTGGTTGATGCCATTTAATCCTCCTTCGTGCTGCGGGTTTGTCTTGGGTGAGTTCGCATCAACACAGACCGGTGGGATGCTATCCAGATAATCGCTTCCTGCCCCCAAGGCGTCACCGCCTTTGGGAGACCGATTGCTGGGCTTTGAAAGACTGATCGCTGGGGGAGCGAGCGGCTCTTGATCCGCAGCGCTGCCCTTTGCACCCGATGTAGACTGGCTAGGCGCTATCACATCGCAATCGGTTAGTTGAACTGCATTGATGCAATCCAGTTCCGAAGCGGAACCAAGAACCATCGTCGAGAGGCGGTTTGAACACCGATCTCGCTTCAAGCTGGCTCGGAGGTCCCGTGGATCTGGTGATCGCGCTAAGCGGCGCTTCCAGCGAATGTTCAGCGCCCTCGGGCTTTTTAGCTCGGCCGAAGATACGCCGAAACGTCGGATGACGTAATCAAAAATCTCTTAGATGATCCGCGTTATCGCGTCAAGCTCTTACTTCTTCTGTATTCAGCGACTTGTAATTCGACCTTGGAAGTAATTGGGTTTCCTCTGCCAATTTAAACGCCTTTTCGCAGGGTGGTCTTTATGCAGTGTCGGCGCGGTCCACCCTATAAAGCGGCACCTGATTCAAAGCCACTCGCTACTGATGGTGTTCTTCCAGCAGTGTGCAATACTGCATTATCTAATAGGCTACTGATCAGAGAGGCTTTGATCGGAAGAGAATCCGAGGCACAAACTTAGTGGCAAAGGCGGTCGAAGCTGCCGAAAGGCGATTTGCGGATAGTTACAGGCTGAAATGAGTGGTTTGCGGCAACCATAGGGCAACCCTTTGATCGCTGTAATTGCAAGTTACGGATTGCGCAGCCGCTGCAGCCATCTGCACGACGACGCACACACAAGCTCGCGTTAATCGTTCATGTGGAATTGCCAATCTTCAGAACGCAGGGGAAATTGATTCGACGAAAGGCTTAAGGCTGAGCCGAGCCGATTTGACTCCTGGCGCCCCGCGGTATCTTCTCCGCTTAAATCAGCACATCTTAAATATCCCGCACATTATGATCCAATCCTCACGTCTTCGTTCGCTTCTCCTTTCCGCTTTGTTCGCACTCCCCTTCGTGGCGGAACCGCTCCTACCCGGCAGTCTGCGGGCGGCGGAGGAGAAAAAAATAGAGTTCCCCGCTGCCAGCCAGCGCTCGGTGGTAAAACAGCGTGTCGGGTTGACCGATGTCGAGGTGGATTATTCGCGCCCAAACAAGAACGACCGCGAGATCTTCGGCGGCCTGGTGCCTTACGGTAAGCTCTGGCGCACGGGCGCCAACGCGGTCACCAAAATTAAGTTTAGCGACGCGGTAACGCTCGGCGGCAAGGAGATCCCGGCCGGTGAGTACGCACTCTTCACGATTCCGACAGCGGACGAGTGGACCATCATCGTTTCGAAGGACGCGAAGGTGCAGAGCACGGCCGATTATAAGCAGGAGAACGATGCCGTGCGTCTCACGGCGAAGCCGGAACCCATTCCGGTCACAATCGAGACGTTCACCATCGCGCTAGCTGATGTGAAAGGCGCTTCCGCAACGCTTAATTTCCTTTGGGATAAAACGCGCGTGCCGGTGAAGTTGACCACGGACGATATCGAGCAGGTAAGCAAACAACTCGATGCAGCCGCTAGCGCAACGACTCCGCTCGACCCGCGCACCGCCTATCAGGCCGCGGCCTTCTACTACGACAACAACAAGGATATGAAGCAGGCGGCAAAGTGGATCGACCAGGCGCTGGAGAAGAACCCAGACGCCTACTTCATGCACTACAAGAAGGCGCAGATTCAGGCGAAGCTTGGCAACAAGAAAGAAGCCATTGCCTCGGCGCAAAAGACGATCGACATCCTGAAGAAAGACAAAGCGCCGGACGAGTCCGCGATCAAGAACGCGCAGCAGATCATCGACAGCTCGAAGTGAGGATCAGCTCCCACCTTGCCGGTCCACTTGGCGGTGCGCATCTTCCGCGGCTCTGGCAGAAAGCTGAAACCGCAAGTTGGATAAGTATCTCCACTCCCAGACAGGGAACTCACTGCGGCTCTAGCCTGGTCATCTGCGAATGCGCTTGGCCATGGAACGATTCGCCAGCCCTCAGCCTTGCCTGACCCGCGAGCGGTGTTGCCTGCGGAAAACCCGCTTAATCTGGCAAGTGCGCGGTAACGCTGCTGGGTGCAATAGTGTGGCAACGGATTAAGAGTCCGTCGGCAGCAAGCCTAGCAACGCATCGAAAAACTGGATCGATGTCTGGCCGCGTCCGCTTGCAGTCATCTGATCTGGTAGCGAAACCCGCAAGGTTTCGCGGTTCGCCTGGAAAAACGAAAACGGAATCATCTGATCTTAAATCACTTTCGCCCATTTAGCTGGCGCAGCAGAGTCTACAAACAAAATGACGCGCGCGAAGAGTGGGTCGGTAGCCACCGAGCCAATAGCCAGAGAGAACTGTTAGTTAAGCGTCACCCGTTTCATGAGAGGCCACCCGACAATATCGGTAGTCAATTTGTTAACTCTGCCCAACAAACTTGGGCCCGTTTGTGCCAGGTCCTAAATTCGACTGAAACCGACGTTGCTACCTCTCAGCGCAATGTGTAGGCAGATCGCTCCAAGTGTTGCGCCGCGGTGTACACTGCATCAAAAACGAGCCGCAACAGATTTCGTTGCCCGAACCACCATCCCGGCGACCGGGACGCCAGCCTCCATGCGCAATTCGGCGTGGGCGATCTTCGGCTGCAGTCCCACGACGGTAAGTATTCGTTCGACGTACGCGCGGGCGTGACTGTAGCGGCCATGGAACCCCAGGCGGTAGTCAACATCCGGACCGCCTCTGACCGCGTGCTCCAGCGTAAACACCAAGAAGCCATGTGGCCGCAGCGCTTCTGTGGCGGCAACGAGCACGCCTTCCAGGTCGCCAAAATAAACGAGTGTATCAGCCGACACGATCAGGTCGAAGGCCTCTCTGTTGCTGCGCAGATACTCCGTCAACTCGGCTGTCACTAGCGCGTCGTAAACATTCTTATCTTTCGCGTGAGCCAGCATTCCCTGGGAGAGATCAACGCCTACAAGTCGACGCGCATACGGGGCAATCAGCGGGCCGCAAAGTCCCGTTCCGCATCCGGCATCCAGGACATCTAGACTCTTCGAACCCTCCAAGGCAAAGTCCCCCATCATTGCCGCAACGAGCGCAGGAGCGCGGTACGATAACCTTTCGAGCTTCGATTCAAAGCTCGAGGCAAAGCTATCGAAGGTTCTCTGCACGAACTCATTCGATGCGCGCGCAGGCACATCTCGACCAGTGCACGCCGCCAGCATGTGCAATGCAATCGGATCCTCCGGCTCTTCTTCGAGCCATTTTTCAAAGATGTTCACGGCCTCGCCGATCTCGCCCAGAGTGCAATGCGCCAACGCTAGCAGTCTTCGCGCTTCTCTGTGCCTTGGCCTGAGCGTGATCACTTTGCTAAAGCAGGCCGCCGCTTCCTCAGTTCGTTTCAACCCATTCAGCAGAATGCCGAGGTTGGTGTAAGCGTCGATATGATCTGAATCTAGTCGAATGGCCCTGCGATACGCCGCTTCTGCTTCCGATGCTTTTCCGGTCGCTCGCAACAGCACGCCAAGATTGCTGTAAGCATTCGCGTGGCTCGGATCGAGTGCAATCGCCTGCTCGTAGGCCTCGATCGCTCTTTCCAGCTTGCCGCTTGATTGGAGAATGATGCCTAGATTGTTGTAGCAGTCTGCCCGATCGGGTTGGAGCGCAAGGCTCTTCTCGATCAGCATCACCGCTTCGTCGTTTCGCCCTTGTTGATGCGCCAGTACGCCAGAATAGTGCAACGCCTGAGGATGATTCGGAGCCATCTTAAGCACCCGGCGGTATAGCTCTTGAGCCTCCACGAGTTGCTCATTCTTTTGCAACAGGATGGCGATTGAGACTGCTTCTTCGAGCGTCAGCTCACGCGTTGGCGGTTCGGACTGCTCCATGAAATGTCCGGGCAGGTCCTGCCCCTCCCAACGAGCCAGGCAGGCCTAGCCTATTTTGTTGGCCTTGAGGTCGTACTTGAAATGAATCCCTGCATCCAGCGACCCATCATGCTTGTTTGCCTTGTATTGGAGGTCGACCTTAGCAAAAGCCAAATTCACGCTCTCCGACGCCGGTTGGTCATTGGTACCGCTATGTGATAACACTGGTAATTATAACGTCATTCATCTTGACGATGAGGAATTCCTGCTGCGCCTACCTGCTTTCCGATGGGTGATTGTCGCTTCCTTCAGGTGGGCACCCGTGGCACACGCCTTCATCAGCAGCGGCGACGCCTTGTCGATATGTGAACGATGAGTGAGATCTTGAAGGTCGCTTTCCCAGTCCGCCTCCGCCACCCGAATCACGGAACCAGAGTTCGCACTCCCCATGAGAACGACAGCACCTCGATTTCGTCCTTGTGTTTGTCATCGATAGACTCGCCTTTGATGTCCCCGAGCTTTGCAAAGATATCCGATGCCATTAGGACCAGAGGATAGCCTCTAGGGCCACGGGAACAAGGAAGAAAATTGGCAATGTACCAATGCATCAGGCGCGCTTTGCCGCCGCTGTCCAAGGCGCGTCTTGATCTGTCGCAACAAAATTGGCGAAACGTTAAAAAACGGTGACTGGCCGCATGACCCAGATTTTTCTCGGCCGTCAGGGAACACAGTGGGATTGGAGGTCCGGATTAAGTGGTAGCCTATTCGGTAATCGGTCGCTGCACGCTAGGTAACTAGGATGTTTAAGCGTCGGTTGTGAACACTCTCCTTCGATTTTGGTTCCATCAGTCGTCGCCACTTATTGCCAGACAAATGTCGGTTTGAGCCATAAACTGGCGCCTTTCTGGCATTTTCATTTGAGTTTGCTCCCTCGCACGAGCGAAAGACGCTCGAATTAGGAAACATCCGTTCTCTCCGTTGAACTACGGGAACAAATTCAAAGGGCCGGATGCCGACTTTAGCGTACGTGGCGGTTCGAGTAAATCGACGCTTAGGCGGATCGCGCCACCGGGCGGCGACGACCTCACGGTCCAGCGGAACATTCAGTGCGCAAGGAAGTCGCGGATCACTGCCCCGATCTCCTTCGCATGAGTCTCGAGCGCGAAGTGGCCCGTATCGAAGAAATGGACCGTCGCACCGGGAATGTCGCGTCTGAACGCCTCGGCACCCTGCGGCAGGAAGAAGGGATCGTTCTTTCCCCACACCGCCAGGAAGCGCGGTTTGTGCGTCCGGAAGTAATTTTGGAAGGTTGGGTAGGCCGCGACGTTGCTCTTATAGTCGCCGAGGAGGTCCAACTGGATTTCGTCGGCGCCCGGACGGGCCAGATAGAAATTATCGAGAGAATAGCCATCTGGGGAAACCGCGGTCACGTCAGGCACGCCATGCGTGTACTGCCAGCGCGTCGTGTCGGGCGCGAGGAAGCTGCGGAGCGCCTCTCGATTGGCCGGCGACGGCTCTTGCCAATAGGTCCGAATGGGATTCCAGCCGTCGCTGAGTCCTTCCTCATAGGCGTTGCCGTTCTGGGAAATGATTGCAGTGACGCGATCCGGATGCCGAACGGCGAGGCGGAAGCCCACGGGTGCGCCATAGTCGAAGACATACATCGCGAAACGAGAGAGACCGATCACCTCGGTGAAGCGATCGATGACATTCGCGATATTCTCGAACGTGTAAGCGAACGCCCCGCGCGCCGGCATGTCGGACTGCCCAAACGCCGGTAGATCGGGAGCGACGATGCGAAACCGGTCCGCGAGTTGAGGGATGAGATCGCGGAACATGTGGCCGGCGGTGGGAAAGCCATGCAATAGGAGAATCGTTGGCGCCTCCTCCGGCCCAGCCTCGCGGTAGAAAATGTTGATGCCGTCGACATCCACCTTCCAGTGCGACGGCGTCCATACAAATCCTTTCGCTTTATGAGCGCTGTTTGCAACTGGCGCGTCGCCATTAATTGTCCGATCACCCTTTCACTTCACTTGCGCCAGAGATCGCCTGCAGCCAGCCGTCCTGGCTTCTTCAATCGAAAATCGAATCTCGATTAGGCTTTACAAATCGACGACGACGTCGCGAACCGGTTGTGAGCAGCAAATGAGAAGGTTGCCGTCGGCCGGCTTGTCGAGCGGCTCCGGTGCGTACGCTACCGCCCCTGAAACCAACCCGCTCTCGCAGCTGTGACAAACACCGGTCCGGCACGACCAACGGACCGGGACGTCGCAGGCCTCGGCCAGCTCCAAGATGCTTTGGTAGGCCGCCGCCTTCCAGTGTGCAGCAATGCCACTGCGCGCGAAAAAGACCACGGAACCAGTGTTGGCGTCCTCGTTGGGCAGATGCGGAGCTCGCGCCGCTGCGCCGACAACGCCAGGCGTCATTGACTCGCTGCCGTTGAAAATTTCGACGTGAATACGCTGCGGCGCCACGCCCAAAGTCGTGAGCACTTCTCTCATGTCTGACATAAAGCGAGTCGGCCCGCAGAGATAGACATCCGCGTCTCGCGAAACGCCGACCTCTTCGAAGACGGATCGGGACAGATGACCAGTAGCGTTGAAATCTTCACCTACCTTGTCGCGCGAATCCGGCCTGCTGTAACAAACAAAGCTGCGGCCGCGCGGCAGCGCGAGCATGAGGCGGCGGACTTCGGCGGTGAATGGCTGATGTTGCCCATCGCGAGCCGCGTGCAACCACAAGACGTGCCGCGTCGAGCGGGCGGCCGCCAGCACGTGCAGCATGGCCAAAACAGGCGTCGCCCCGATTCCAGCACTGAGCAGCACTACGGGGCCCTCTCCCGACTGGAGAATGAAGCTCCCGCGCGGCGAGCTCACATCGAGAGCATCGCCCACCCGGATATGGTCCCGCAGGTACGTTCCAGCGGCCCCATTCGGCTCAATTTTCACGCTGATTCGATAACGCTCCGCCGAAGGGGCACCCGAAAGCGAGTAACAGCGAAAAAGTGGCGGGCCGCCGGCGGTTTGTTGAAGACGTAAGACCACGTATTGACCCGGGAGAGCCGTTGGCAGCGGTTGACCGTCCACGCTCTGCATCGTCAGCGAGAGGACGTCCGCCGATTCATGATCTATCGCCGTCACCCCGAGGGGCCGAAATCCAGGCGTAACCGGATGTGCTGCCGCTGCTGGCGCGAGACCTGCGTTACCATTCTCAGCGGCGGACATTGTTTGGCTCTGCAGTAACGCCTCGAACGACGAGCGCCACCCGGGCGAGAGCGCTTCGATCTGCAACGCTTGCTGCAGACGATCGCGCGGATGGTTTGGCGAATAGAGCAGCGCATTGATTTCTGCGACGGTCATCCGTTCTTTCGCCTCTCCCACTTTCACGATTTCGTCGCCAGCGCCTACATCGCCTTCCTGCAGGACACGGAAGTAGAACCCTGGTCGTCCGCTGGATGTCAGCAGAGCCGGCATCCGGGGCTCGTTCATTCGGATGCCGACGCGATAGCACGTAACACGAGGTTGGGTGACCTCGAACAGTGCGCTGCCGATCTGGTAACGGTCGCCGATGCACACGGCATCGTCGGGCAATCCTTCGATCGTGAAGTTCTCGCCGAACTGTCCGTGGACGAAGTCGCTCCTGTTCAGCTGCTCCTGCCAATAGCCATACGATTCGATCTGGTAGACAAAGACGGCGCGCTGCTCACCTCCGTGCCCGGCCAGGTCGCCTTGACCGTCTCCGTCCAGGTTCAACCTCCCGACCCGACAGCGGCCATGCACCGACTCCTTCCAGATTCCAGTGCACACAGTGCGCCCGTTCCACTCGATGTCGCGCGGAAGTCCGACGTTCACCGATAACAGTCGAGGCATGTCTCTCTGTAGCCGGCCGAGGTCGTCGCCGGGTGCTCGCTCATAGCTGTTCGCGGGCCGGGAGCGCCTCGGCGACGGTGAGATCGCGGTCGGGCCCGCGCGCAAACACCGTCTGACCCGGCTCAAGACGGAGTTGGGTGCCATCGAGCCGTACCAAGACGATGTCCGGCTCGAACGACACCAAGTCGGAAATGCGACCGACCCCCGGATAGGCTTCCCGATACGACCACGCCGCCAGAGGCGCATCACCGATGTCGTAATAGCTGCACAGCCCTTTGTATGGGCAGAAGCTCTGGTGTTCCACAGGCGTCAACGCGGATTCATCGATGTCGGCGCGTACAACGTACCAGCGTGGCGCGAAGCCGGACTCGTAGAGGACTAGCGGCCGCTTGGTATCGGCGATGACGCGGTCACGATGGCGGACGACGAGGCTACGGGAGGCCTGGCGGATGTCGATGCGGTGGTAACTATCGGCGGCATGGCCCACGATCCGTTCGTCTTCTTCGTAGAAAGCGTCCATGGCCGGCCAGGCGAATGCGATCCGTGCCTGAAACTCGCTAGCGTAGGCAGGCAGGTCGATGTGCTGCCACGCCCCTCGCAGCGCGCTCTGCTCGCCCACGCTGACGGTGTACCAGGACGTGAGCCCAAGGTCGTGGTGCCGGGTGGTATATTCGGTGCGTTGTAGCATGCCTGGAGAAATGTCGGTCTCCGGAAAGTAGGCCACGGGATAACGGCCCGGTTCAAAGAGCAGGAGGACATGCTCGCTATCGGCGATCCAAGTTCCGCCGAAGCGCACGCGCATGCGTCGGCGCAACGGCTCGGCGTACAACAGTCTCTTGGGCATCGGCTCGGCCACAAGAAACCGGCCGATTGCTCCTTCCGAGAGAAATCCACATGCTTGAATTGCTGAATGGCGAGCAGTGGCAGCGATGGATTCCCGTACCGATTCGGATGGTCGTCGGCGCGGGGTTCATGGCCCATGGATGGGCCAAGTGGAGTCGTGGGCCAGCGGCCTTCGCCGAGCTTCTTAAACAGGCTCACGTGCCACTGCCTCTTGCTAACGCCTGGCTGGTGACTGTGCTAGAGATTTTTGGCGGCCTGGCTCTTCTTATGGGGGCATTTGTAACCATCGTAAGTGTTCCACTGATCCTTTCGATGCTGGGCGCGATGTTTACCGTAAACATCAAATACGGCTTTAGCGCCGTGAACACAATCGGCCTCACTCCTGAGGGGCCCAAATTTGGTCCGCCTGGTTACGAAATCAATCTGCTATACATAGTCGGCCTGGTGGCGCTGATCCTCGGCGGTGCGGGTCCTTTGTCGATCGATGCGCTGCGAAGTCGCCGACGGCGCCGGCATTTGCGAGTAGCCGCCTAACCAAACGTAACTGACGGCTCGAGTAAATCGCCGCTACGCGGATTACAGCATCAGCGCGACGAGCCGGCTGCGGCTGGGGACTTCGAGCTTGCGAAAGACCGCGTGAAGATGCTTTTTCACCATCGGCAAACTCAAACGCGCATCGCAAGCGATCTCTTTGTTACTTCGTCCTTCACAAGCAAGCTGTGCAACTTCCCGCTGCCGCCTTGTCAGCCGGACACAAGCTCGCAAATTGGACTTTACCAAGCGTGCAGACTGATCTCCGTTCCGGCATAAGTCTTCGCATTTAATAACGAAATGCGGTGGCGCCATGCATGCGGACTTAAGCTGTTTCAGATGAATCGTTGCCCGCAAATGAGGCAGTCGCGGATGATGCACATCTTCTTCTTTCAATTCTCGCCGGGGCCCCGAACGCGGTTGGGATTGCGCATTCGTCCATCGTTCCTTGAGAACACGGCATCGATCCAAAATCTCAGAAGGAATCGGGGAAGTCGCTTTTGTCCGTTTCGCTTCCTCCGGTCCCTTTTCCCACAGTGCGCAGAACTCACGGGCGGCCGGGTTCTGATAAATCGGTTTCAAGTTCCACCGCAAAATGATTGTCGGCATTGGCAACCGGCTTAGGAATTCTTCAAAGTCCATCCGCACCGAGTGTTCACGCTCGAGCGGTCCGAGCCGGCGGAGGGCGGTTTGAAACTGCGGGTAAAGCTGCCGGAGTAATTTCATCTCCGCTGGAGAAAAATCGCCTTGCCTCCCCGTGCGCATAATTGCGATCCCGCAAATGAGTCTCCGGCGTTTCCAAAAGAAGAGAATGACGCCGTGAGCGCATTTGTGCGCCGCGAAATAGTGGCGATAAAGGAACGACCTGACGAAGCAACTGTGGTTGCGGAAAAGATCGCTCAGACGCACCAACTTCTTGCGTGCCGGCCCGGCGGCGTAACCCTTGAGAGGTTCTACCGCGAAGAACTTCCGAGACATGGGTCGGGTCCATCTTGCGACAGCGGGCAAAACCGGACTTGGTTGAAGCATCAGGCCGACCACGCGATTCGATATTGCCGTGGCAAGCAACTGCTGAGTGGCTCTCCAAAACGAGTTAACATCCATGGTGCGGTGCAACTTGAGCAGAGGCTTTTCCAATGCCGGATCGACTACCGGCTCGCGCTTGCTGACAGCAATGCGGTCTCCCTTCACGTGTTGCTCTCGCGTGCGCGCGCATCCGAAAATCGCTGTTTCTCACCTCGTGCGCGCTTTTTAAAAAGACCACGCTCGTACCGCAAGCGTTCAACAATCGCCCTGATAAAAAGGCAACCTAAGTTACCTCGCGATTATCAATCGATGCGCGACTGTCCACTTTACAAAGAGAAAGAAAACAAAAAACAGAAAGGGTACTAGGGAAATGAAACTACAAATCAACGTGCCGGTAAGCGGGTTAGACTTGGCAAGTCTGCTGCAGGGTGAAGAAGGGTTTTTCCTCTGCCAGAACAGGGGGCAGAACTTCATTACTGTGGCAAAGGCTGGTCACTCGATCGCCTTTGGGCCGACGCCTATCGGCCGGGGGATTATAGAACAGCCGTCAGTCTCGCTTGGACCGGAGCCCTGGGTCGTCACCAAGATAAGCAACTCGACTGAGTTCGCCGAATTCCGTGGGACAACGGGAGTGCCGGGCGCGAGCAGAGAGATGCGCTAAAGCAGAGAAAGCAAAAGCTCGGAAAACATCAAAAGCCTCGGTGGGAAAACCCGCCGAGGCTTTTGTTTTTCTCCTCAGCGCGCGAGCGCGTCCCACAAAACGTTAAGTCACGCCTGTTTCCAACCGTTGCCGTCCCCATCCGACGCGAGCGCCGGTGCCATTTCCGGCGCAAGATCTGCCTCTTCGGGTGCGCTTTCCCAGCCCACGTCCATGAGAGATTTTTCGTGGTGCTCCTTCGCGATGAGCATGTAAAGCGAGGGCACAATGAACAGAGTGAAAATCGTTCCGATAGTCATTCCGCCAACAAGCACAAGACCAATCGAATTTCGTGCCGCAGCGCCGGCCCCGGTCACGAGCGTGAGTGGAAAGTGACCCGCGACAGTTGCAACGCTCGTCATCATTATCGGACGCAAACGAATGCGCGCAGCTTGCGCGATCGCGGCAAGTTTTGCCACACCCTGCCGTTGCAATTCATTCGCGAACTGAACAATCAGAATTCCGTTTTTCGAAACGAGACCGACGAGCGTCACCAGACCGACCTGCGAGTAGATGTTGAACGACGTAGTCCAACGATCGGTGAAGAACTGCCCGAACGGCATTTTCAAGAACATGAAGAGACCCGCGCCGAACATGGCGAGCGGAACCGATCCCAAGAGAATAATGAACGGATCGCGGAAGCTGTTGAACTGCGCCGCCAGGACGAGAAAGATCAGCACCAGCGAAAGCAAAAACACGCCCAAAAACTTGCTGCCTTCGGTCTGCAACTGGCGCGACTCGCCCGTGTAATCGAGCACGTAACCTTTTGGCAGAATCTTGTTTGCCTCATCCTGCAGAAACTTCAGAGCAGCATCGAGCGAAACGGCCGGAACCCCGCTGATGGTGACCGCGTTGAGTTGTTGCATCCGATTGAGCGAACGCGCGACGGTTTTGTGGTTGATGGAAGCGACCGTGCTGAGCGGGATGAGCTGGTTGTTCGGTCCGCTGACGTAAATATTTTTCAACTGCTCAGGATTTAATCGATCGACGCGTTTGATTTGCGGAATCACTTTGTAACTGCGCCCTTCGATGTTGAACCGGTTGACATAATTGCCGCCGATGCTGGCCGAGATATCGGCGCCCACTTGCTGCATGTCGAGACCGAGCGCCGCGACTTTATCGTGATCGAAATCGATCGCCGATTGGGGCTGGTCGATTTTCGTATCGATGTCGCCGAATTGGAAAATGTGCGCCTGCATCGCTTTCGCGAAAATCTGTCTCGCGAATTCGAGAATCCGTTCCTGGTCGGCGGTCGAAGTGATCACGAAGCTGACCGGAAAATTATCCGCGCCGGGAAGCGCCGAAGGCATGATCGGAAACATTTGGATGCCGGGAATCGCGCCCAGTTTCGCCTGTATTTGCGGCAGGTAGGCCTTGGTCGGCGTTTTGCGAACGCCCCATGGTTTCAAAACCATTCCACCAAACCCGTTGTCTGGGAACGTAAGTTGAAACGTGAACCGCGTGTCTGGGATGTTCTGAAAGACTTTCCCAGCAGCATCCGCGTAACGGATCGTGTCGTCGATGGTCGCGTTCGCCGGCGCGGTGATGATCCCAAAGATCACCCCTGATCCTCTTTCGGCGCCAACTCCTTCGTCCCAAGTTTCGGAATCGCCGCGAACATAAGGACCGCGAGGAGCGAAATGCCGCCCAAAAATGTAGACCGCCGGCCGCGCATTTAGTGTGCGATCGAGATGACTTCCGTACCAATCCCGGAAGCGGTCGAACGTTCGATTAACGACCCCGCTGAATCCCTTATCGACGTGGCCGGCGCGCAAAAGATTTGCCGACATCATCGGTGAAAGCGTCAGTGCGACAACGCCGGAAATGAAAACCGCGCCGGCAAGGGTCAGCGCGAATTCGCGAAAAAGCGCGCCGGTCAATCCACCTTGAAGAGCGATCGGCGTATAGACCGCCGCCAGCGTGATCGTCATCGCGATGATTGGCCCGATCAATTCGCGCGCGCCGACGAGCGCGGCATTCATGCGCGACATGCCATCGCGCAAATGTCGCTCCACGTTTTCGACAACGACGATCGCGTCATCAACGACCAATCCGACTGAAAGCACGATCGCCAGCAGCGTGAGCAGGTTCAGCGTGAAGCCGAACAGCTGCATGAGAAACAACGCGCCGATAAGCGAGATTGGAATCGCGACGACCGGAACGAGTACTGTGCGGAACGAACCGAGGAACAAAAAGATTACGACCATCACAATGAGCAATGTGTCGATCAAGGTTTTTACGACCTCGTGGATGGCGTCGTTAATGTAAGCCGTGGCGTCGTAAGCGATTTCGGCTTTCATGCCGGCGGGCAGTTCCTTTTGGATTTGGTCCATTTCCACGCGGACACGCTTGATCACGTCCACCGAGTTCGCGTTTGGCAGAACCCAAATACCCATGAACACCGCTTTTTGCCCGGAGAAGCGAACTTCGGTGTTGTAATCTTCCGCGCCGAGCTCCACGTCCGCGATGTCGCTCAACCTGACGAGGTTTCCCTTCTCCTGCCGAATGACCAGTTTTTTGAAATCATCCACCGTGTGCAGATCGGTGTTGGCGGTCAGATTGACCTGCAGCAGCGAACCTTTCGTGTTACCGACGGCCGAGAGAAAATTATTTCGCGCAAGCATGTTGCGCACTTGCGCCGGGCTGATGTTTAGCGCCGCCATTCGATCCGGTTTCATCCACACGCGCATCGCGAACGTGCGACCGCCGAGAATGTCGGCTTTCTGCACGCCACCAACTGCGGTGAGACGCGGCTGCACCAGTCGCACGAGATAATCGGTAATTTCGTTAGGCTGAAGAATGTCGGAAGTGAAACTGAGATAAGCCGAAGCGAATTGCGAATCGGCCGCCTCAATGCTGATGACCGGAATCTCTGCGTCCGGTGGTAGATCGCGCCGGATCGCATCCACTTTCGAGCTGATATCCGACAACGCTTTGTTCGCGTCGTAATTCAATTTCAACCGCGCCGTGATCAGTGATTCGCCCTGTTTGCTCTCCGATTGGATGTAGTCGATTCCATCAGCGGCCGCGATCGCGCGCTCGAGCGGGGTCGTGATAAATCCCCTGACGAGCTCCGCATCGGCGCCAACGTAAACTGTGCTGACCGTGATCGCCGCGATATCGCTGCGCGGATATTGGCGCACGTTGATGGTCTTTATCGCCTGCAAACCGGCGATCAGGATCACAAAGCTAACCACGAGCGCCAGCACCGGGCGCTTGATGAAAAGGTCAGTGAACGAGCTCATGTCGCTCTTCGATCGTTACGAATCGACTGGGTTCGGATTTACCTGCGGGTTCGGCGCCAGATCGTTGTTGATCGTCACCGTCATTCCGTTTCGCAGTTTGAAAACTCCCGTGCTCACAACAGTTTCGCCGGTCTTCAATCCTTGCGAAATCGCGACGAGATCGCCGCGCGCTTCACCGACACGCACAAATTGCTGTCGAATCACTTGCGATTCTTTGCCGGTCTTTTCGTCTTTCTTTTTCTCAATCACAAAAACCGAGTCGCCGAACGGCGCGTAGGAAATTGCGGATCCCGGAACGACAAGCGCCTTGTGTTTTTCGGGCAACGTGACTTCCGCTTTCGCGAACATTCCGGGCCGTAGCACGTGATCGGGATTCTCCAGCGTCGCCTGCAGCGTGATGTTGCGCGTGCTCGAATCGACCATCGAATTAATTGCGGTCACCTTTCCGGGAAATACATGGCCGGGAAGAGCGTCCGTGGTCACGTGCACCTCCAAGCCCGGCGTTAACTGACCAAGATATTGTTGGGGCAAGGCGAAATCGGCGAAGAGTGAGTCGAGTGAAGTGAGCTGCACCACTTGTTGGCCCGAGTTGATCATTTGCCCGACGTTCACCTGACGAATCCCGAGCTGGCCATCAAATGGCGCGATAATCGTTTTCTTCCGAATATTAGAGCGCATTTGATCGGCAACAGCATTCAGCCTATTGAATTTCGATTCCGCAGCGTCGAGCTCAGCCTTTGAAACCACCTTTTGCGACGCAAGGCCGCGACTTCGCTCCAAGTCCTGCCGTCCCAGCTCGGCTTCGGCTTCTGCCGATCGCAAAAGCGCCTCTTCGGCCGACGCGTCGAGTTGGAGCAACAGATCGCCTTTCTTCGCGGTACCGCCGTTTTCGAACGCGATTTGGCTGACGACGCCGCCAAGCTCGCTGGAAACGACTGCGCCCTGTACCGCCGAGATCGAACCGACCGCCGACAACGTCGGCGCCCAATCTTCTTCTTTCACAGTTACGCTCGATACTGTCGTCGGCGGCATCACCATGGGTGTAGACGTCATCTTGACGATTTGCAGAATTTTGATGCCAAAAGCAAAAACCAAAATGGCGGCCAGCAGACCTATCGCAATGCCAACCCCCCGCCAGCGACGGCGCGATCTTGCATTCGATTGCACCGGAACATTTGAAATACTCTTTGCCACGTCATGCATAAGCGAGTTCTCCCTCCGGTTTGAATAACAAACGCCAAAGTCTGCGTGTTACTTCCAGTTGTCGCGTGCGCCGCTCTGCTGCGGTCATTTCCTGTGGCCGCAAGACGTCCAGCATCAACATCCCTCGCGCGACGGCAAAAATTAGTTCCGCCAGGTCATCCGGAGTCAATCCATGGGCTGCATTTTGCGCTTCCGGAGCGCGTGCAATTAAATTCCTCACCCCGGCCATCGCCGTTTCCAAAACATCGCGCGTTAAATCGGCAACGTGTGGATTACGCGAAGCTTCGGCGTAAAGATCGACCACGAATGCTGACACAAATTGCGGCGCGTCTTCGCAACAATGCGCTGTAAACAAGATCTCAAGCGACTCCAGCAGGCTCGGAGCCTGGCGAGCACGTTCCAGCATCTCGGTGATCTCTTTTTTGTGCCGATCGGCCATTGCCGAAATGACAGCTTCCTTGTTTTCGAAGTAACGATAGATCAGCCCAACGCTGATCCCTGCCTCGCCGCTGATATCATGCATGCTGGTTTGGTGAAACCCGCGTTTGGCGAAGCAGACCAATGCAGCCTCAAGGATCTGGGAACGCCGATCCCCATTGGAAGAGTCTATCTGGGGTTGTGACATAGGCCGGGAAGATGAATGAACGTTCATTCATTGTCAAATCCTTTGATAAAACCGGTTTCAAACACCGGGATTTCTGCCTCGCGCGCACCCGGGCATTCGCAGGAATAGTTCCGGCGAACTCCGAACCCGCAGCGGCCCGGCGGCTAAAGGCCTCGCCTCCAAATCGCGCGCTGCTTTAGCCCCGCTGCGAGGTATCCGAGGTTTCGTACGCCTGGGTCGCTACCGTCGTCGGCATCCGCTCTGGTTGTTGGACAAACTGCAAGATCGACAGGATCGCGCTTAAACCCAGGAGCGCGTAAACCGCCGTTTCCATGATGTTTCGGCCCTTTTCCTCTGACTGGACCAGCAATGCGTAAGTCGTGTCATTGTTCATAAGCCTGTGAATCCTTTCTTTTAAGACGCCAGCCATTTCCGCTTTTGTCTAAAGTTGTTGATCCTTCATGATTGCTTTGAACGTTGGATGCAGCGGCGCCATGAATTGGATTCAAACAGAAACAAATTTGTTGCGAACGTTCCCACTTGATGGGCGCTATCTCATCGGCGTTTCCGGCGGGCGCGATTCCGTCGTGCTGCTGCATTGGTTGATCAGTGTCGGTTACAAGAACCTGATGGTTTGTCATTTAAATCACCTGCTACGCGGCCGGTCCAGCGATGCCGATGCACGTTTTGTCCAGAAGCGAGTCGAGCACTACGACCACGAATTTGTAGAGCACGCGCCCAGTCTGCCAGGTTCGCGGACGGGCAAGCGAAGCGCTCGCCCTACAACACGACGGCCAGGTCTTCATTTTGAGCTCGGCACGCTAGATGTCCGCGCCTTTGCCACAAAACAGAAGATGTCGATCGAAGCCGCGGCGCGCGACTCCCGCTACTCATTCTTCGCGAAAGTCGCAAAGCGTCGCCGCTGCCATACCATTTTTCTCGCGCACCACGCTGATGACCTGGTGGAAACCTTCCTGATCAATCTTTTTCGCGGTGCCGGCAGCGCAGGCCTCGCTGCCATGCGTGAGGTTTCTACTCGCTGTATTGACGATGTCGGGCTGACAATCGTGCGGCCATTGCTCGGTGTTTGGCGCAAAGAGATCGACAACTATGTGCGCAAACATCGGCTCACTTTTCGCGAGGACGCATCGAACAAGAATCTCAATCCTCTTCGCAACCGCATCCGCCATCGCGTCATTCCTTACTTGGAGAAAATCCTCGGCCGAAACATTCGTCCCGCAATCTGGCGTGCTGCGACAATTGCCGGCGAAGAAGAAGCTTGGATGGATGGTCAGCTCCCCGATTCGAGCTACATCGAGATTTCGGTGGCAACCCTCCGTGAGCTGCCGGTTGCGCTTCAGCGTCGGGCAATTCTGAAATGGCTACGAGCACAAAAAGTTTCCGAAGTTGGTTTCGACGTAATTGAGCGTGTGCGCTTATTGATCGATCCAACCGGGCAAGTAGCAAAGGTCAACCTTGCGCACAATCGGCACGCGCGCCGCCGCAGCGGAAAAATCTTTATTGAATGATGTCTAGAGGCGTTTGTGCCAAGCGCCGGGTTGATGGCCACAGCGGCTGACACAGCCGCCACTACAACATTCCTTAAAATCTGTGTAACCTGTGGTTCATGCCTTCTGACATCCGCGTCCGCTTCGCCCCCTCGCCTACCGGCTATCTGCATATCGGCGGGGCGCGCACGGCGCTTTTCAACTGGCTCTTTGCTCGGCATCACGGCGGGAAATTCGTTCTGCGAATCGAAGACACGGACATTAAGCGAAACACCGAAGAAGCGATGGCCGCCATTTATAAGGGGTTAGAGTGGCTTGGCTTGAATTGGGACGAAGGTCCGCACGTTGGCGGCGAATTCGGACCTTACTTGCAAAGCGAGCGAACCGAGCTTTACGAGCGCTATCTGAAGAAGCTTCAGGATGCCGGACACATCTTCGAGGATCAGGGCGCTTTGCGATTTCGTTCGCCACGGGAACACGTCATCGTCGATGACGTCGTGTGCGGCAAAATCGATTTCGACCTGAGCAATCCGGCTACCCATCCCGACATGACAATCCGGCGTCCGGATGGTTCGTGGATTTTTCACTTCGTGAATGTGATTGACGATCTGGAGATGAAAATCTCGCATGTGATCCGAGGCGAAGATCACCTCTCCAACACGCCCAAGCACATCGAGATTTTTCGCGCACTTGGTGCAACGCCACCGCATTATGCGCACATCCCGCTCATCTTAAACCGCGACGGATCGAAGATGAGCAAGCGCGACGAAGGCGCGAGCGTGGAGTACTACATCCGGCGCGGCTATCTCCCGGCGGCGGTGCGCAACTATTTGTGTTTGCTTGGCTGGTCGCCCAAGGACAACCGCGAGAAGATCGGTATCGACGAAATCGTTCGGATTTTCGATCTCAAAAACATCGGACGCAGCTCGGCGACGTTCGATCCCGATAAACTCCATTGGTTGAATGGTGAATATGCGCGTGAATTGAGCGATTCCGAATTTTACGATCTGGCGGTGGCGAAGCTGAAGTCGAGCGGTTTAAACCTTGATGATTTTCCGGAAAAATACGTCCGCGACGCCCTGCAAACGTGCAAAGGCAAGATCAATACCTTCGACGAGCTGCCCGCGTATTGCGGGTTCTATTTCACAGACAATTTCGAATACAATCCCGAAGGAGTTGCCAGGCATTTCACGGTTGAGAACAAGCCGAAGCTAAAGGCTGTTCGCGAGGCCCTAAGTATTCTGAAGAAATTCGACGTCGCCGAAATCGAAGGGACATTGAAAAGCACGGCGGCAAAGCTCGGTGTCAAAGTCGGCGCGATCATTCATCCCACTCGACTGGCAGTCACCGGCAGCAACGTGGGACCAAGTCTTTATCACTTGCTCGAAGTTCTCGGAAACGAAAAGGTCATCGCACGCATCGATCGCGCGCTTTCCACGTTCTAACACACCGTCATCCCGAGCGCAGCGAGGCACACATGAGCTCGGTAGATCAAACTGGCTACTTTGTGTGATCCATCACCAGCGGGAGATCCTTCGTCGTCTTCGCGACTGAGGATGACACGCGAATCACTTCTTCGCCTCTTTCGCCCACGTATCCCTCAACGTGATCGTCCGGTTCCACACCTGTTTTTCACGTGTGGAATCTGGATCGAGCGCAAAATAGCCGAGCCGCTCAAATTGATAGCGCCCATCAGGACGCGCTTTCGCAAGGGCTGGCTCGCATTTCGCCGTCACGACCTCCAGCGAGTTCGGGTTAATAAATGATTTAAAATCACCGGCTGCATCGGGTTCGGGAACGCTGAACAGGCGGTCATACAATCGAACCTCTGCATCGATCGCCTGCGCCGCGCTTACCCAATGTATCGTCCCTTTTACCTTGCGACCAGCAGTCGGTCCGCCTGATTTGCTGTCCAGGTCGACCGTGCACCGAAGCTCAGCCACGTTGCCGGCCGCATCCTTCACGACTTCATCGCACTTGATGATGTAAGCGTATTTCAGTCGCACTTCGCCACCAGGCCGCAGCCGAAAATATTTTGGCGGCGGCGTTTCCATGAAATCGTCGGTCTCAATGCAAAGCTCGCGACTGAATGGAATTTTGCGCGTTCCGGCATTTGAATCTTCGGGATTGTTGATCGCATCCAGCTCTTCGATTTTTCCCTCGGGATAATTCGTCAGCACAACCTTGATCGGCCGCAGCACAGCGAGCCGGCGCGTGGCGGTGCGATTAAATTCGCCGCGCATCGTGTGTTCCAGCACGGCCATGTCAGTCATGCTTGGATATTTCGTAATGCCAATGTTGTAAGCGAACGCGCGCAACGCGCTTGCGGTGACTCCGCGTCGCCGCAATCCGGAAATAGTAAGCATCCGCGGATCGTCCCAGCCGCTCACAAGCTTTTCGTTTACAAGCTGGATCAGTTTGCGTTTGCTCATCACCGAATAAGTGAGATTGAGCCGCGCAAATTCATATTGATGCGGGCGCGGCTCGCGCAATTCAAGCGCCTCGAGAATCCAATTATAGAGCGGGCGGTGCACTTCAAATTCCAGTGTGCAAACCGAGTGCGTGATGCCCTCAATGTAATCGCTAAGCGTGTGCGCCCAGTCGTACATTGGATAAATACACCATTTATCGCCGGTGCGATGATGCGATGCGTGCCGTATCCGGTAGAGCACCGGATCACGTAGCCAGATGTTTGCCGCGTTTATGTCGATCTTTGCCCGTAACGTGCGCGCGCCGTCGGGGAACTCCCCTGCTTTCATTCGTGCAAAGAGATCGAGGTTTTCCTCGATCGAGCGATCGCGAAAGCTACTCGCCTTCCCGAGCCGGCGATACGCGTCCGTTTCCTCGGGAGTCATATCGCAGACGTACGCTTTGCCTTTGCGTATAAGGTCGACGGCGTATTCATAGAAGCGGTCGAAATAATCCGATGCATAAAACGGCGCGCCACCGATGCCCTTGTCCGCCCAGCCATCGATCAACCAATTCACGTCAGTCATGATTGACTCGACGTATTCCGCTTCCTCCTTGATCGGGTTGGTATCGTCCATGCGGATGTTGCAAATGCCGCCAAACTCGCGCGCGATCCCGAAGTTGAGGCAAATCGATTTCGCGTGGCCGATATGCAGATAGCCGTTAGGTTCCGGCGGAAAACGCGTGCAGATTTGTTTGTATTTGCCCGCGCGAAGGTCGTC
>JAALOD010000045.1:18402-23078 GCA_013372845.1 Candidatus Udaeobacter sp. | reverse complement strand
ACGTCAGGGTTCCAGTCACGGTCTTGTCGTGGCGGAATGCTAAACCACCATCCGAGGATGCAGAGGAATACAAGTCCGACGACCAACCGGGACCAGCGACGATAGGGAAGCCAGAACCATGCGATGAAGATTCCGATGAACCAAACAGCGGCAGCCACCGGACGAATGACAGACGGCGCGGGAAGATCGAAATAGAGCGCACCAGCGGCCCAAGCAGCGGCCAGTCCAACGATAAGCGTCGCCAACAAACGGCCAAGAAACTTGATCATTGGTGGTGCAATTTCAACCGCGTTATCGTGTCTATCCTATTGCCAGCGGCCTTCTCGAAACAGGTCGCACATTACTCCAGTGATCGATCGCACTTATTTCCATTCAATCCACTTTCGAAAACCGGGAGGCATTCTATTCGAGATTGCCATCGTTCCGCCGCGTTTCACTTACGAGCTCGGTATGCGCCTGCGCCTTCTTTCGCCATACGGGTCAAAGAATTTGCTTCCGCTGCAGCGCTTCTCTCTATTAAGCCAGCGTTGATGAAAACGACCCGGCTCGAGGCGTTCAGCGACGGTGTCCTTGCCATCATCATCACAATCATGGTGCTGGAATTGAAGGTGCCGCATGCAGTTGAACTCGCCGCATTGAAACCGGTGCTGCCAGTATTGTTGAGCTATGTGCTGAGTTTCATCTACCTCGGCATCTATTGGAATAACCATCATCATTTGTTTCAGGCGACGGAACAGGTCAGCGGCGGCATTCTCTGGGCGAACCTTCATCTGCTCTTTTGGTTGTCGCTTTTTCCTTTCACTACAGCCTGGATGGGCGAGAATCAGCTCGCCGCCATTCCGACCGCTATTTATGGTTTCGTGCTGCTGATGGCTGCAATTGCCTACTATGTTCTGGAGCGAACCATTATCGGCAAAGAAGGCCACGACTCGCTTCTCGCGCAGGCTATCGGCAAAGACTGGAAAGGTAAACTCTCTGCCCTGCTCTACTTCCTTGCTATCCCGCTCGCATTTGTGAGCTCCTGGATTGCCAGCGGACTGTACGTGTTAGGCGCGCTCCTCTGGTTAATTCCCGATCCTCGGATCGAGCACAAGCTGGAGAAACGCGAACAGGTAAAACAAGCACGTAAATCCAGTCGCGATCACAAAACGCAACGGTCGACCCTATGAATCCGCCTGAAAATTCAATCGCATTTGGGGCACCTGGAATCGAGCCGCGCTGGACTTCGAGCGCCAAAGAAGGCGTGGGCACAGCCTATCACACCAGTTGCCGCGTCTGGTTCACGCTGAGTCATGGCATCCTGAACGAGATTTATTATCCGCACGTCGATCAACCGAACACGCGCGACTTTCAGTTTCTCATAAGCGACGGAGAAACGTTTTGCCACGAGGAAAAACGCGACCTGACTCACGCGATCGATTACCCGGAACTCGATTGCCTTCTTTATCGTATCACGAATTCGGAACCGAGTGGCCGCTATCGGATCGTAAAACATGTCTTCGCCGATCCGCATCAGTCGGTGTTGCTCGTGCATACCAAATTGGAGGTACCGGACGAATCGCTGCGTGGAAAATTGCGACTCTACGCGTTGCTCGCTCCTCACATTGCCGGCTTTGGCACTGGCAACTCCGGGTGGTGGGCCGAAGTGGGCGGTATCAAACTCATCCGCGCTCAGCGAAAAAACGTTCACCTGATTATGGCGTGCAGCCCCGGGTTCTCTCGTCGCTCGGTCGGCTATGTCGGTTTCAGCGATGGTTGGCAGGACCTTATGCACCATTTCAAAATGGACTGGCAGTTTGAGTCGGCCGAGAACGGCAATATCGCGTTGACCGGGGAAATCAATCTTCCACACACCGGCGAGTTCACGCTCGCGGTAGCATTTGGCCGCAGTTACCAGAGCACGACTGCCAAGTTGTTCCAATCCCTGGCTGAGCCATTCGAGTTCCATCGTCTGGCGTATGTCCGGCAGTGGCAGCGCGCGGTCGTGAATCCACAATTCGATTTCAGTGCCGACACCTCAGACGGTGGCGGAATGTACCGGTTGAGCCGCTGTGTGCTGCTGGCGCATGAAGACAAAGTTTTTCAAGGCGCGATCGTTGCGTCGATGAGTATCCCCTGGGGCGAGACCAAGGGAGATAACGATCTGGGAGGTTATCACCTGGTGTGGACCCGCGACCTGGTACAAAGCGCAACAGCACTTCTTGCTACAGGCCAGACAAGCACGCCGCTGCGGGCTTTGACCTGGCTGGCTGCTATTCAGCGGCCGGATGGCAGTTTCCCTCAGAACAGTTGGATCGACGGGACCGCTTATTGGTCTGGCCAGCAGCTCGACCAGATTGCCGCGCCAATCCTATTGGCATGGCGTTTGCACAAACAAGACGCACTTGGTCTGTTCAGTCCGCGCGTAATGATTGTGCGCGCTGCCGCGCACTTGATCCTGCAAGGCCCGGTTACCAGCCAGGACCGATGGGAGGAAAACGCCGGCTACTCGCCTTCCACCCTCGCCACCGTGATTGCTGCCCTGGTCTGCGCAGCAGAGTGGGCCACGGAATACCGCGAAACCGCATCTGCGGATTTTGTTTTTGCATACGCCGACTGGCTGGCAGCACACATCGAAGAATGGATGGTTACAACACAGGGTGAACTGGTCGAGGGATTCCCTCGTCATTACATCCGCATCAATCCGACCGACCCCAACGCGCCTGATCCTCACCCCGATCCAAACACAACGATGATTCAAATAGCCAACGGCGGCGGCTTGCATCCGGCGCGAAATGTGGTCGGCGGCGATTTCCTGCATCTGGTGCGATTCGGCATTCGCGACGCCAACGATCCAATTATTCGCGACTCAATCGAAGTCATCGATCGCGTGCTCAAACATGATCTGCCGCAGGGCCCGGGGTGGCGTCGTTACAACCACGATGGCTATGGGCAAAAAGATGACGGTGGCGCTTTCGACGGAACGGGCGTGGGACGTTGCTGGCCGATTTTGACGGGAGAACGCGGTCATTACGAACTGGCGGCCGGACGCGATCCGAAGCCGTTCATTGCGGCCATAGAGAACTTTGCCAACCAGGGCGGCATGATCACCGAACAGTTGTGGGGCGGGCCTGACCTGCCAGACGCCAATATGAAGCGTGGCTCTCCAACGGGCGCTGCGATGCCGCTTTGTTGGTCGCATGCCGAATACATTGCGCTAGTGCGCAGTTGCCACGACGGGGTTTGTCTTGACTGCATTGGACCGGCATTTCAGCGGTATGTATTGCATCCGGTACAGAGCAATTATGAGATCTGGACTCTGCGCTATCCTGCGCGGCGCGTGTCTCGCGGCAAAATTTTGCGAATTATCCTTGCTGCCCAGGCAACGGTTGTCTGGTCAACCGACGGCGCAACGCGCTCCAATCCATCAGACACGATTCACGAGAGCAGATTGGATCTCTGGTTCGCAGATTTCCCAACCGCGGACTGGCCGGCCGGTTCAACACTACATTTACATTTTTGGAAACGCGATCAGCGTTGGGAAGGCCGAGACTGGCAGGTAAGTATTTTGTAAATCAACTCTACTGGCGGGCTGGTCGTGTCCGCAGGCTTTATTGAACTGCGAATGCAGCTGTTAACGCTCGCGAGTTTGCAATCCGACGGGCATTGTATTTCGAAGTCTGTGTCGTGGCGACGGAATTTAGGCGCAAAATGTTAGCGACCGCAGCGCCACACTTCTCGGGTATTTCTTTCTTGACTGCCGTGCACCAAAAAAATAGCAATGAAACGGTAACTAAAGGGGAGCTTAACGAGATGAAATCGCGAATCGGCACGCGAGACGACTCAGTTGGTGCAACATGCGATCAATCCGCGGCAGGGCGCCGAGAAGGGAAAGCAAGTATGTAAGGTCCCTACGATGCAGACGTCAAACGCTCTCGATCCGCACTCGCCGCAGGCGCGCGCGATTTACGAATTGGCGATCCCTTCGACGATCATTTTCGCTCTCATTTTCGTCATCGTAACCGGCGCAATCATCTATGCGATTCTGAGCTTTCGCGGGCGCGCGGGTGAGCCCGATCCGAAGCAAATCGCAGATAACAGGAAGGTGGAAATCGCGTGGACGATCATTCCGTTCCTGATCGTCATTTTCCTTTTAGTCATGACATTTAGCGCGATGAATCGCGCTGATCCGCCGCCAGCGCCTTCGCCCGATTTAGTAATAACCGGACATCAATTCTGGTGGCAGGTGGATTATCCGGCGTCGGGAGTTACAACTGCGAACGAGATTCACATTCCGGCGGGCAAGCCGCTGTCAGTGCGGCTGGAATCAAAGGATGTCTTACACGAATTCTGGGTCCCGGAGTTGACCCGCAAGATGAGCAATGTGCCGGGTCAACCTAACCACATTTGGTTACAAGCCGACAAACCGGGCACTTACATCGGCCAGTGCTCGGAATTTTGCGGAACGCAACATGCCTGGATGCGCATCCTGGTCGTGGCCGACGAACCTTCGAAGTTTGAAGAATGGCAACGTGCTCAATTACAACCAGGTCAGGCAGCGACAACCGATACTACCGCAAAAGGATTGGCGCTGTTTCAAACATCAACCTGTATCAACTGCCATGCTATCCGCGGAGTAGCCGGAGCGGATTTGCGGGTCGCGCCGGATCTAACACACGTTGGCAGCCGCAAACAAC
>JAALOD010000045.1:16835-18392 GCA_013372845.1 Candidatus Udaeobacter sp. | reverse complement strand
GGAGCGGATTTGCGGGTCGCGCCGGATCTAACACACGTTGGCAGCCGCAAACAACTTGGCGCGGGTATTCTGGAGAATACGCCGCCGAACATGCGCCGATGGGTCAAAAACCCGCAGGCGATCAAGCCCGGCGCGCTCATGCCAGACTTCAACTTCACCGACGAGCAACTGAACCAACTGACGGAATATCTCTCGACGCTACGATGAACGGCACAACTACTATCGCAGAGTTCCGGGACGCAGTGCTGGACCCGGCCAAGCGCGCACACTATCGACTCGCATGGCTTTCCACCGTCGATCACAAGCGCATCGCCGTTCTCTACATGTTGACCGCTCTGGTCTTTTTCATCATCGGCGGAGTCGAAGCGCTTTTCATACGCCTGCAGCTGGCAGTTCCTAACAACCATTTTCTCCAGCCCGACACGTTCAACCAATTATTCACCATGCACGGCACGACGATGATCTTTCTCGTCGTCATGCCGGTAGTGTTCGGCCTCGCAAATTACATCCTGCCATTGCAAATCGGCGCGCGCGACATGGCTTTCCCGCGTCTTAATGCCTTTGGTTTCTGGTGCGTGCCGTTTGGTGGAATTCTTTTGCACTTCAGCGTGCTCGCCGGCGGCGCTCCCGCAGTCGGCTGGTTCTCATACGCGCCCTTGAGCGAGACGCCCTATTCTTCATCTCCCGGGGTCGATTATTGGGCAGTAGCTATCTTCGTCCTCGGAATCGGTTCAATTAGTTTTGCCATCAACACCATCGCGACAGTTATTTCACTGCGAGGTCCAGGAATGACGATGCGTCGCCTTCCACTCTTTACCTGGATCAATTTCGTTAACGCGTTCATCATCATTTTCGCTCTGCCAGTCTTAAACGCCGGGCTCGCCATGATCCTGATCGATCGACAGCTACAGGGCCATTTCTTTCTACCCATTGGCGGAGGTTCGCCCGTTCTGTGGCAGCACGTCTTTTGGGCATTTGGCCACCCCGAAGTCTATATCATGGCCCTTCCCGCATTCGCCATCGTCTCCGAAATCATTCCCGTCTTTTCCCGCAAACCGATTTTCGGCTACGAATTTGTCGCCGCTTCGAGCGTAGCTATCGCCGTCCTGAGCATGGGCGTTTGGGGACACCACATGTTTACCGTCGGAATGGGACGTCCACTTGATGTCTTCTTCGCCATTTCTTCCATGCTCATTGCCATCCCAACCGGCGTAAAAGTGCTCAACTGGACCGCAACAATGATCGGGGGTCGAATCCGTTTCGACGTACCGATGTTATGTTGTATCGCGTTTCTCATCCAATTCCTTGTCGCCGGCCTTACCGGGGTGAGTCATGCCAGTGTGGCGCTCGATTGGCAGACTAAGAACAGCTACTTTCTTGTCGCGCATTTTCACTTTGTGGCAGTAGGCGCGATTGTCTTCGCCGTCCTCGGCGCCATTCAATATTGGTTTCCCAAAATGAGTGGCCGCATGATGTCGGAGTCGCTAGGCCGTTGGACCTTTTGGCTCATGGTCATCGGTTTCAACATGACGTTCGTCATTCAGCATTTCCTTGGGT
>JAALOD010000045.1:0-16735 GCA_013372845.1 Candidatus Udaeobacter sp. | reverse complement strand
TGGCTCATGGTCATCGGTTTCAACATGACGTTCGTCATTCAGCATTTCCTTGGGTTGCTGGGCATGCCGCGGCGAGTGTTCACTTATCCGGATCTACCAAACTGGGGTTGGATGAACATGCTCTCGACCGGCGGAGTCTTCTTCATGAGCGCGTCGGCGCTTATTCTGGTTTGGAATTTGGCCACGTCTTTTTTCCGAGGGAAAATAGCCGGCGATAACCCCTGGGACGCATGGACACTCGAATGGGCTACCACGTCGCCGCCGCCGCACGAAAACTTCGTCGCGCTGCCGCCGATCCGCAGTCGGCGCCCGTTATGGGATATAGCCAACCCCGACCGTCCCGACCCGATCGTAGGTGAGAATAGCGCCGTGGTAACTCTTCCCGATCACAACAAGATTGGGATCTTAAGCTTCATTCTTTCCGAAGCAGGATTCTTCGCCGCGCTTATCCTGGCCTATTTGTATTTCTATGCTCGTCCACAAGCCGGTCCCGGACCGAAAGAATTGGATGTTCCGCGGACGCTGGTGTTTAGCATTTGTCTTTTCGCGAGCAGTTTCACCTTTTGGCGATCTGAGGTTGCCCTAACGAAACAGCGCCGCGGTTCCATGCTTGCCTGGCTCGCGCTGACGATCCTGCTCGGCGGTGTCTTCCTTGTTGGTCAGGGAACGGAGTATTGGAAACTGTTTCAGACCGGGGTCGATCTCAGTACCAATATGTTTTCAACCACGTTCTTCACCCTGACTGGCTTCCACGGTTTGCACGTGCTCCTTGGTTTGATCGCGCTGCTGATTTTTCTCTGGCTGGCGTGGGAGGGTGATTTCGCTTCTGGCCGCGGCGAATCGGCCTTTAAGTCAGTCGGTTACTACTGGCACTTTGTCGATGTCGTCTGGGTCTTTGTTCTACTCACTGTTTACATCCTTCCGCTTGTCCGATGACTACCTACCAATTCTTTACTACCGCCCCTGGCGCGGTGCAAAGCAGAGCTCATTTGCGTAAAACGAGTTGCACGCGCATGAGTCGCCTCTCCCTTCGCAAGGGAGAGGGGGAGGGTGAGGGTTCCTTTAGACATCTTGGTGGTGCAAGCTTCAAACCCCTCACCTCCATCCTCTCCCCTTCTCCAAGGGGAGAGGCGACAGAAACCGATTGAGCAACCGTAGTTTCCGATGACGACACAGCAATTTCTCACTTCCGCGTGGACATGGAATACAACAGCGCTCGTCTTAAGCGGCGTTGCGCTTATCGCGTATGTGTGGGCCTTCGGCCTCAATCGTCGCATTCCGTATCTGCTCGCGGGACTCGGCGTGTTTGTCCTGACATTGGTGTCGCCGTTCAGCGCACTGGCTAACGGTTACCTCTTCAGCGCGCACATGCTTCAGCACATCCTCCTCGTGCTGATCGTTCCCGCGCTCTTGTTGCTAAGTCTACCGCGGTCGTTCTCGCTTCGTCCTCCCCTCACCTATTTTAGTCATCCACTTATCGGATGGATTGCCGGAGTTGGTGCCATGTGGCTGTGGCATGCGCCCACACTTTGTAACGCGGCGGCAACGTCGAGGACTGTCTCGGCGATCCAGACCACTTCGCTTCTAGTAATGGGAAGCGTATTTTGGTGGCAGGTGCTGGCGCCGCGCGAGGAGCAACGGCTTTCACCACCCGCGGGGATCGTTTACCTCTTTACTGCATGCACTGCTTGCAGCGTCCTTGGTATCATCCTGACCTTTGCCCCCGTGTCGATTTGTCCGGTTTACCAACACCCGGTCGATCGATTGGGAATACTTAGCACGATCCGTGGCAATTGGGGCCTAACGAGTGATAGAGATCAGCAGATCGGCGGACTGCTGATGTGGGTTCCCATGTGTGCGATTTATGTAAGTGCAATTCTCGCCCAGCTAGCTCGCTGGCATTCATATCCTGCGACACACACAAAGCAATCAAATGTCTGACGAACAATCAACCACTTCTCAATCGGAAACGGTGCCGCCCGGCTGGCAGGCACTACCCGACATACCACTGCCGCACCCAACCTATTTCCCGGCCGGGTTAGCCATGGGAGTCGCCTTTCTCTTTTGGGGATTAATCACCACCTGGGTCGTTTTGCTGGTCGGTGTTGCTCTCTTCATCGCAGCGCTTGCCGGTTGGATCACCGAAATTCGCCATGGATACAAATCTCACTGAGTCGTCGTCTGCGCCGTTGACTGAAACTCCTGAGGAGATCAGTCGCCGGCGATTTCTTGAAAAACTCTCAATCGCGTTTGTAGGTCTTTGCACCGCGATTGTTGGAGCGCCGTTAGTCGGCTTCATCGTCGCGCCGTTCTTTCGTAAGGTGCCGGAGAAATGGGTACGCTGGCAAGCCAGATGATTTCCAGATCGGCAAGACTGTCGCTGACGGTGACAGATCCTTCTCGTCGCTCCCCTGGGCCGGGTCACGGCAAAGAGCGGCGTCTGGCTGCGACGCGTAAGTCAAGATAGCTTCATCGCCTTCTCAGCTAACTGCACGCATCTTGCTGTCCGGTGCGCTGGTTGGAGGGCGCCGACCTTTCATGTGTCCATGTCAGGTGGTGTCTATTACAGCGACGGCAACGTCGCCGCCGGTCCGCCGCCGCTGCCGCTTTTCCGCTATGACGTGCGGGTTGCAAATGGCGAGGTGCAAATGAAACAGGCGATCGTTCCGATTTCCACCACGCTGTGATCAAGTTATTCAAATAGTCTGGAATTGGCTCGACGATCGGCTCGATCAGCGTCCTGCTCTCGCCGATGAAGCATATCGCGCCGCAGGATTCGAAATGGTGGTACGTCTTGGCAGCCACGCTCGTTGCGTTTATCGTTCAGGTCGCAAGCGGCGTTGCGCTGGCGTTTTCATACATCTCTTCGTCGTCACAAGCTTACGAGACGCTTCTGTTCATAACTAACAACGCACCGTTTGGACGCTTCTTACGCGGACTTCATTACTTCGGCGCGTCCGCGATGGTGTTGATGATCGGAGCGCATATGGCGCAGACGTTTTTGTTCGGCGCCTACAAATTTCCGCGTGAGATGACGTGGACCACCGGCATCTGTCTGCTGGCTTTTACTCTCGGAATGGGATTTACCGGGCAGCTACTCCGGTGGGATTCAACCGCGGCGTGGTCGGTCGTGGTCGCGGCTGAGCAGGCGGGACGTATTCCGATTATCGGGGACTGGGTGGCTCGCTTCATCCTTGGCGGTAATACGATTGGCGGCGCGACGCTTAGTCGGTTCTTCGCCATCCATGTTTTCGTTCTGCCTGGAATTATGTTTGCCTTTATCGGGTTACATCTGTGGCTCGTCCTTCGCCACGGGATCTCGGAGCCGCCGGTTGCAGGCAAACCAGTAGACCCGGCAACGTACCGCGCGGAATACGAAGAACTGCTCAAGAAGAGTGGCAAGCCATTTTGGCCGGACCTGGCCTGGCGAGATGTGATTGTCGTCACGGGCCTGATCATCGCGATCGCTGTCGCCGCATTCTTCGTCGGACCTCCGGCGCTGGATAGGCCGCCGGATCCGAGCATACTGGCGGCCGATCCACGACCGGATTGGTATCTTCTTTGGTACTTCGCGCTGCTCGCCCTCATTCCGGCCAGGATCGAAGGCTACGTCATGATCGGATTCCCAATCCTGATTGGGCTACTCCTGCTGTTTGTTCCCATTTGGAATCACAAAGGCGAGCGCGCTGCCTCCCGACGCCCCTGGGCAATTGCGGTCGTGTGTCTCTCGGTGATCATGATTGGTGGGCTTTGGTGGGAAGGACAGCAGTCGCCCTGGTCGCCTAACTTCGAGGCTCAGCCGCTCAGCGAGAAAGTGGTAGGAGCTGCAACCGGTCCGGTCTTCAAAGGTGGTCAATTGTTTCACGACAAAGGATGCCTGAACTGCCACCTTATTCAGGGTTTCGGCGGCCGGCGCGGACCCGACTTGACCTACATCGCGGACAAGCTAACGCGCGACAATCTGATTATCCGCATCCTCAATGGCGGAGGCAATATGCCGGCGTTCAGCACCTCGCTCAAACCGGTCGAGCTCGATGACTTGGTCGCCTTCCTGGAAACACGCAAACGCCCGCTCCGTCCGCAAGATCAATCGTCGATGACACAAAATTAAGTCTTTCAACGATCCGACATGTCCACATTGGCTGAAAATCTCCAGCACGGATATCTCGCTCCAGCAGTCGAGGCGGCGGCCGAGAAAAGTGAGACCGAAGTCGCTTCGCTAACCGACCTTTTCATGGAGAGTAGGCCTTCGCTGGGCAATCCTATCTCACCGTATCAATTCTTCGCGACGCTTGTTCCCAAATCGGAAATGACCCGTGGCAGAAATGCGGCACGCAGCGCGTTGAGGACCGCAAGGACGTCGATCACTTCTTGGGTGAGCGCGCCGGCAACGGGACTCAAATGACCGGAGGCCGCGACGAGCATCCCGACGGCGCTCAGGGTCATTCCGCCCAGCGCGCTTTGAAGCACAATCGTGCGCATCCGGCGACTGATGTGCATGAACTCATCCACTTTTTTTAGTGACCTTTCCAGCGCCACAACTCCCGCCGCTTCCGCGGTGACGTCGCTATTTTGACCAATCGCCATGCCGACCGTCGCAGCCTGAAGTATAACTGGAAAGGCCGCGGACGTACTGGTCACGTTCAAATGCGCTGGGGTCGGGGCAATTTTGCTGACTCATGCGGCCTTTGAGTTCGCGCAAGGAGTTGTGCTGATGCTGCTCCAGCCAGGCGACCAGATCCATTTCAATTCGCTGAATGTGTGTGATCCCATGCCGCATGAGCGCGCTGCACAACATGGTCACGTCGGCGCCGGCCATGACCAGCTTGATCACGTCGTGCGCCTGATAGATGCCGCTCGTGGCGGCAAGATTGGCTCGGATATTTCCGTAAAGAATTCCAATCCAATGCAACGGCAATCGCATGTCGGCCGGCGTGCTTAACGTCAGGTTTGGCGCGACCGCCATTTTCTCCAAATCGATGTCGGGCTGATAGAATCGATTAAACAAAACGAGGCCATCCACATTGAGCGCGTCCAGACCGGCTGCAATGTTCGCGAAGCTGCCGAAGTACGGGCTGAGTTTCACCGCCAGCGGGATCTTGGTGGCAGCTCGGACGCTACGAACAATGTCGATTTAAATGTTTTCGATAATGCTGCCGGGGACGTCGTTTCGCGTGGGTATCTTGTAGATGTTTAATTCCAGCGCGTCGGCGCCTGCTTCGGTGATGCGCCGCGCATAGCTAAGCCAGCCGCCGAGCGTACTGCAATTGAGGCTAGCGATAATTGGAATCCCAACCGAGCTCTTGCCTTCTGCGATGTGTTCAAGATATGTCGTCGGACCGACGCGGCATTCAGGCGCCACCGCATCGACTTCCTCTTCAAACAGAGAATAAAAAACCACCGCGGCAGCGCCCGCTTGTTCCATCCGACGGACATTGTCCATCTTCTCCGAAAGTGGCGAAGCCGAAGGAACTAGGGGCGAGCGCAAACAAAGCCCAAGATAATTGGTCGTCAGATCCATCGCCTCGGTTTCTAAAGCTAGGATACAAAACTAGTGCCCGCTTGCAGATCAGCAATTCGAACGGTGCGAACCCTACAAATGCGTGATGTCGAAACGCCAGTCGGTTCCATCCGTAATATGGATGTCGCCGTTTGGCCGGTGGGTGTAGGTGATATGATCGATCTTCACGTGTGAAGGAAGCACGTTGACGATCACAGCATCACTTAGCGCGACGATGCGCGTACGGAGTTGTTCGCGCCGGACAAATTGGCTATGCGACGAATCCATGGCGAAAAGGTAACCTTTCACGCGAATGAGATTGCCTTCGTGCCCCTCCACCGTACCAACAAAATGACGCTGTGCGTCGCTTTGGAAGAGCTGCCGATGAATAATGTGAACGTATTCGCCAATGTTAATGATCATAACGACTCGCCACATTAACCGATAAGGAAGGCAAGATCGACACGAATCTGGCATGCCAACGCCCGAAGACGCTCCAGTTCGTCCGAGAGATCAAAAGTTCAAGGATTAAGGAACGACCGTGAATGGCCGCATCATGTCGTTATCTTCGTGCTCGATAATGTGACAATGGTAGACGTAGGTCTGGGGCGCAGCCACGCCATTGGGCAGATCGTATTTCGCGCGGATAGTGGTTAGCTGGCCCGGGTTGGCCTTGACCGTTTCTTTAAAGCCCCGCTCGCTCGGGTCGGGTGGCTCCATTGGGCCGGTTGCAAACGGTGTCGGATCGATGCCGCCGGGCACACCGTTAGGGCCGCCGTAGCTTCCGCGTAGGCTTCGCATCGAACGGCGTTCGCCCGATCCAGGAATGTGACGAGGTGGCTGTGCATCGGGTGCGTGTCCCCGGTTACGTTGATGTAAACCCAGTCCTCAATCGTGCCCACCTGCGGCGTCTCGGTTACAGGCGCGTCGAAGCGAACCCCGTTTAGATTCAGAAACCAGGTCACTTCCTCGGGTCGATCTCATTGAGCGTGATGTAGCGGTTAGGAGCGGGCTGCCGAGGTTAGCCGCGCGCCCGGGCAAACTTGACGGACGGAACTCGGCCCAGGCTGAGAGACTGTAGTGCCAACTCGAATCTGCATCACCTGCGGCAATTGCGGCGCTGGATTCGAGATCGGACTCGGCGGCCTATGATTTTTCATCACCAGCGTCTGGCCGGCGAACCTGCTGAAATCAACGATGACGTCGGCACGCTCGGCAGGAGCCAGCACCAAACGTCTCATTCGGACTGGAATATCCCACAAGCCGCCTTCAGCTCCGATCTGCCAGAAATCTGAACCGCTAATGTCGAGGTTGAGAATTCGAGCATTGCAGCCGTTCAAGATCCGGAATCGGGATATGCGCGGTTCGACGTTAAGGAATGGCCAGACCTTGCCATTTACGAGCATGACATCGCCAAAGTATTCGCCAATCCAGATCGCACCTTCGATGTCGCTCGTCGGATAAAAGAAAGTGCCGTCCGGATTGAATTGGCGATCCTGAATCACCAGTGGAATCTGCGCTCCTCCCGGAATGCCGATCGGGTTGGGCTCGTCACCGGTGTCGAACTCGTCGCGGAGGATGTAAGCAGCGGCGAGACCTGCAAACACGTTGAGTCGAGTGGCCCGAGACCGTGTCGTGGAACCAAAGCAACGTGGCCGGATTCTCTGGCAATTGGTTGGTGTAATGGGCAGTCTGTGTATCCCGGGGCCGAACCCGTTCGGAGTGATTGCCGGTTGCCGTCGCTATCAGCCGCGACAAAGGCGCCGTGCAGATGCGTCATCAAGCGCACCTGATTACCGAGCGGTGTAAGCCGCGTATCAACTGGAATCCAGTCGGGGTAAGTTTCAGGAAGATTATGCGTATAGCTGACATCAAGCGGCGTACGCTCTGTGCTACTACTGCCATACCGAACGAGCCCGCTTGGCCGCGAGCCCAGAGCCGTCGTCGTAGGCCCAGAGCGGCGTTGGCGGCAGGTTGGGATGCAGCTGTCGCGCTATTTCCCTCTGTGTGAATGCGTACTGATTGATCCCGCTGGGGGTGGCAACCACGATGCCGGCACCAGGCAATGGCAGCGGCTGGATATACTTCGTCAGCATGCTGGGCGCGGGTGGGGCCCCAAACGTTTGCCGTACCGTCCAGGGCAGCGCCAGTGCAGCGCTGGCTCCAGCGCCGCATTTGAGAAAAGATCGCCTCGTTATCGTCATAATTATTTTCCTCCTGTTTCGTTGTGAGGAGGCGTGAGATCACAACGGCGACTTGGCAGCTGAAAGCGTGGCACGGAACGGAACTCAATGACTACGCATTTTTACGGAAAATATTCCAGGACTATTGCAAAGCAGCGACCATTCATTTTTGATAGCGGCGATCAACGACCGATTGTGCGATGAGCGAAGCAGACGACGCGCCCGCGATTACTCGAGATGACGACTCGGTGACACGGCGTTCGTTCCTCGGCGTGCTGCTCGGCTTTGGCACTGTCGTGATGGGCGCGGCGCTTTCGGTGCCGCTCATTCGATTCGCTCTGCATCCACTCCTGACGAAGACCACTGAAATCGGCTGGTCGGATATTGGGAAAACTGACGAATTCGCCTCGCTCACTGCGCCGGCCAAACGGCTGATAAAGGTCGAGCAGCGCGATGCGTGGAGAAAAATTATCTCTGAAAAGGCGGTTTATGTGCTGCCGCCAAAGGACGGGACCATGCGGATTCTGTCACCGATTTGCCCGCATCTCGGGTGTTCGATCCCGTGGAACGAAGCCAAGCAGGAATTCATTTGTCCGTGCCACGTGGCAGTTTTTGCGATGGACGGCACCAAGATTTCTGGCCCGGCGCCGCGCTCAATGGACGCTCTCGACAGCAAAGTCGAGGACGGAATGCTGAAGGTTCGTTACCAGTATTTCCGTCAACTGATTCCGACGAAAGAACCGCTCTCATAAGATCTACAATGGCGAACGGTAACCAGCCGGAGCGAAGTGAACAGCCGAAGCACGCCACGCTCCGACAGCGGTTGTATAAGTGGTTAGACGTCCGCGTTGGCGTAGGCTCAATTCTGCATGAGGCGCTGGATGAACCACCCCGGCGGCGCACGCTGGGCTTACGTCTTTGGTTCGGTTTTGTTGTTCCTCTTCATTTCGCAAACCATCACCGGAGTTTTTCTTGCGCTGTATTACGTGCCGTCGGCCACGAGTGCGCACACGACTGTTGCCTACATCGTTAAGGAAGTGACGGGTGGCTCGTTTCTGCGCAGCCTCCACGCCTACGGTTCGAGCGCCGTCGTCATCGTGCTACTTCTTCATCTCACGCAGACGTATCTTTATGGCGCGTACAAAGGGCGCCGAGAACTTCTCTGGATTTCGGGATGCATTCTACTGGCGCTAATGCTCGCCATGGCATTCACGGGCTACCTGTTGCCGTGGGACCAAAAGGCTTTCTTCGCCACGACAGTTGGGACGAACATGGCATCGGACGTTCCCTTCATTGGCACCTGGTTGAAACGTTTCATGCGCGGCGGCGACGAGATGGGCACGCTCACTGTGTCGCGATTTTTCGTTGCGCATGTCTTTGTTATTCCAGCGGTGCTCATCGTATTCATCGCGACGCACGTTTATCTCTTTAGAAAAGCCGGTGCGGCGGGTCCACCGAGTGAAGACCCCTTAAATCCGAAGCTGCCAACGCAGCGATTTTATCCACGCCAGGTCGTAATGGACACCATCGTCGCGTTGTTCATGATCCTCATTCTCGGTTTGCTCGCGCATTTTTCCCCGACTGAGCTCGGTCCGAAAGCGAACCCGGCTGATACGCAATACATCCCGCGACCGGAATGGTATTACCTTCCCATCTTCCAATGGTTAAAGTACTGGCGCGGTCCGTATGCAATCATTGGAATCATTGTCATCCCGGCGATTACCGCGTCATTGCTGGTTCTTGTTCCATTCATCGATCGGCGTCTGGAGAGACGTCCGTGGCGTAGGCCGATTGCTGTTGGCGTGTTCCTTGTCACTCTAATTTGTTTTGTCCTGATGGGGTTGATGAGCGAGCGTGACGATCAACGCGATCCCAGCATCGCGAAACAGGTTGCGAAGCAGCGGGAAGAAACCGAACAATTCATGCGCGAACCATTTCAGCCGGAGGGTGCGGCTAGCTCCCTTTCTGCACCTGCTGTCAGTGTGCTAGACCCGCTCGCCGCCGCGGGCAAAAAGGTCTACGAGAGCGAATCATGCGATGCATGCCACGGCGAAAACGGCGTCGGCACTGCGGCGGGGCCAAAACTCACCGGCGCGACTGCGCAGAAACCGGCCGAGGAATTGTCGAACCTCCTGCGGCATCCCACCGCAAAGATGATCGAAGGCGAGATGAAACCCGTCGATTTAAGCGATGAAGACCTTAAAGCACTGGTCGCCTATATCAAAAGCTTGAAGTAAAAGCGGCCGATAACGGCGAATTTCATTTTACAAAATCAATTTTCCGCGCGCCCTTTGCAAACGCCGAACCATTACTTCACTAGCGCGTTTAAACAGCTCGTGACTCAGAGTAAGATCATCCTCGCGATGTTGTCGCAGTAACGTACCAGAGAGGCAGATGGCAGCGCACTGCTCGGTCGCCCGCGCAGTAAAATGCCAGAGATAGGGCGGGAATAACCACGACCATCCTAACGGTTCTCCGGCGGACACAGTATCAATGACGACCTGTCTTCCATCGGTCGTCTTTCCTTCAAGGACGATGTTTCCGGTCTCGACTAGATAAAATCCACTCGCGGGCTCACCTTCAAGGAAGATCGTCTGACCCGGATCGAACTGAGTCGGCGCTGCGCAAAGCGCCAGTAGTTCGATGTGATGCCGAGTCATTCCTTTGAGAAAAAGATGGGCGGCCAGTCGTTTTTCAATGTCTGGATAACGGATGGACAGCGGTTCACCCCTTAGTTTGTCAGCGTGGCTTTCGGCAATGCGCCAGACCATCGTTCCATCAGGCAAAGTCTTGCTTGGCGCTGGCCGAGCGGAAATATAACTGGGTGGCCGGACGAGATCGAAATTGACGAACCGTCGCGCTGGAAACTGCCGAAACTCGGCTTGAGATTTCAAATATCTGACCGCAGCCGCCATCGCAATTTCACCAGCCAACTCGGTTTTTTGGAAATCCTTTAACGATGAAGTCTTCAGCCGTTTGTTTCTGAGACCGGCCGCCAACGTTTTATCTTTTACCTCGATCAGTAGATTCGCGGTCGCCTGTGGCGTGGCGTGGGAACCGGCACTGAAGGCGAAAGCGACGTGCGCGAAAAAGCAGTACCGTTTCGGACTGAATCGCGTACTTTTTTTAACTCCGCTGCGTCCCATTTAGCTCCGCCGTCCAATGATCGGACGGATCATTTTTTCAGCGTGCGCACATAGGCGATGAGCGCTTTGATTTCGTCGTCGGTGAGTTTGCCGCCGAAGGCCTTCATTGTCGTTTTGCCATTCTGCTTAACGCCGTCTTTGATTGCTGCGGCAGCTTTCGCATCGGTGAAGGAGGCTTGCTTTTTCGGATCGGTCAGATCCATCGCACCCAACATTTTCCCCATTTTGGTATCACCCTTCCCGCCAGGGCCGTGACATTGCGCGCAATTGTTGGCCCAATTTGTTTTCGCGTCTCCCGCCTTCATGCACAGCGCCGAGGCGATGTACAAGCACACAACTACAGTAACAATTGTTTTCATTAGTGGATCCTTTCTGTCGGTAAACTCACGACTCATTCTGGGTCGTTTCTACTGCCAATTTTGGAGGTGTAAATTCAAAATGTTCGTGTTTGCGAGTGGAAAGAGACGAATCAGGTGATGTTCGAGAACTCCGCCAGTACTTGAGTGGAATTCCTGCAATCGTCATCAATGCGAGCTGGCTAAGCATAAAGCCCACGAGCCATGGGAAAGCTTTTTGCATGAACCCATATGAATGCAGGCCAATGCCCAACATGTTCACTCCAAACCACGAGAAACTGGTGATGACGTTGCCGAAAATGGCCATGCCCATCAGTCCGCGCTGCCCAATATATTCGCCCCAGCGTGCGTGAAGAATGATCGCGCACCAAAGGACAATGAGCAATGCGCCATTCTCTTTCGGGTCCCACCCCCAAAATCGGCCCCATGATTGATCGGCCCAAATGCCACCGAGCACGGTCCCGACGAAACTAAAGAGTGTCGCAAAACAAACAACGCCATACGTCATGCGCGCCAGTGACGTTGCGGTTTGGGGAGTTAGTGAACGAGTGAACACACCGCGAATAACGTAGATAATTGAAAGCATCCCTGCGAGAAACATCGCCGAATAACCGGTCGTAATTGCCACGACGTGCGTGGCCAGCCAAATGTTCGTGTCCAATACCGCCTGCAACATCTCCAAAGTATCGCCGCTGCCCGCTAGATGGTGCGCGATGACGAGTGTTACAAAGCCAACGGCACCCGCACATGCTGCGCCGATCCCGTCTCGGAAAATGCGTTCGAGAATGAGCGCAACAATGACTGCGCCCCAGCCAATGAAGATCGCAGACGAATAAAGATTCGTTACTGGCGGGCGCTCCTGCAAATACATGCGCGAAACGAGACCGAATGTATGAACAGCGAGAGAGACGAGCAGTAGATAAAACGCCGCGCGATTGAGTGGGCGACTCCAACCGAGCCAGGAAATGCACGCGAGCAAAAACGCAATCACATAAAGCGTCATGCTGTGGGTGAACGGGTCGACATAATTGAAGAAAAATTCGTAACGCGCGCGTTGTGTTCCGACCGGTTGTGTTTGAGTAAGTCGGTTGGTTAAAAGATCGACATCCGCATTAAACGCGGCGTGATCGCCCGATCGATACGCATCGCCTAACGACGCATACAATCTCACCACCGGATCAATTTCACCCGCCGTAACCGATTGCAGCAGAGTTTGACCAATTGAGCGCCAGTCGCTCGATTGTCCGCGCGGTGGTACGGGCAGGATGTAAGCCAGCTCCGCCGATTTTTCATATCGCTGCATTAAGGCGGCCACCCGATCAAGCTGTGCCTGATCAAATTTCTCTCCCGTTTCCCGCGCACGCGCTGCTTTTGCCCCATTGGGAATCTCGCGTTCAAATGCCTCCAGCTCCGCCGAGAAGTTTGTCGTGCCTTCCGGCTGCACACTGTTCTTCAAGCGCTGGTAAAGCGAGATAGCGTTTCGCAGATTTAAAATCGCATTTTGATAGGCGGAACGCTCGACTGCTTGTAGCTTCTCTGCCTGCGCGCCTTGTTCCTCGATTTGTTTCAGGAACGGTGTCACCTCGGCGAAGCTGAAATATTTTCGATCGCTCTGTTGCCACCCAAATAGACCGAGCACGTCGCCGTTTTGAATGACGAATGCGGGATATGCGTCGCCCATCGGCGCGTTGAACAACGTGTCGGCCAGCCACTTGATCGCGCTAACTTGCCGGCCGTCACTCGGACGCAGCGTTTGTTTACTGTGAATAATAAGGAGCGAATTGCGCGCAACGGTATCGAGCGGTTTCACGCGGCCGCCCACTTGCACGGGGATTTTTCCGAACCGCACAAAATCGACATCGCCTCCTGGCGGCTTGGGCGGGAAGAAACTCGAAGCGACCCAGAGTATGCCTAAGGAAACCGGAAGTATGGGCAAAAATCGTTTCATGCAGTTGCCGTTCCCCGCCGCTGCCGCGCAAAACCGAAGAGGTGATAACCGAATTGAAGAATCAACCCCAGAGCCACGATCACGCACGCCAGATAAGGCGCGAGAAAAGTCGGATTGTGGACGACTTGGAGAATTGTCGCCGAATCGTCCTTTTGAAACCCAGCTTGATAAAACGTGTCGCCGCGATAACGCAGCGGATGATTCATGTAAATGAGTGCGTCGCGATCAGTCGACCTTTCCGGATCGATGAGTCTAACGCGGCTTGCGAAATTCTTCGGGATTTCGGTATTGGCATATCGTTCATGTGTGAATTTCTGCAAGGTGACGCTGTAGGGCTTGTAGTAGCGTGCTGGACGCATCGCCAACTGCCACGTCCGATTCATCCACGAGAACGTTTGCGGTGCGCCCAGAGCATCCGATACCAACCATCTGCCTAACGAGACTTGCGTTCCGCCGCTGGCAAGATCGACAGGAATAATTTCTATGACCGCAGTGACAATATTCTGCTCGTCCGGCGCGGTGGCGCGTGCGAGTGGTTGCACAGACACCTGCGCGCCAATGCCGCGGTTAACGATCGGCTCCGGATCGTTGCCGCTTTCGCTGGCCATCTGAATGCGCGAATTCGGAAAAAAGTTTCGGACCGCGATTTGAAACGGCAGACTTGGATGTTCGATGATCCGTGTGCGCCGCAACATCGTTTCCGGAATCGCCGTCACCTGATCGAATTCTGGATTCGTAATGTCGATTACAGCGAGCTCATCTTGCCGCGTGTCTTCGGAATAATTTTTGGCTTCGCCATTCGCCAAGCGCATGTGACTTTCGACTGCGAACAAATCGGTAAATAAACCGCCGGCGAGCATGATGATCAGACCGGCGTGAATGAGATGAATGCCCAGTTTGCGCCAGGTCCATTGGAACCGCCGCACGTGAGCGGCAATCAGGTTGATCAACAATAGCCCGCCAACGAGATACCCACCCGGGAATAGCGGAATTTTGAAACTGCGCCCTTCGGGCGGCCACCAGACGAACAAACTTTGGAAATAACGTTGCTGCACGAGATGAATGCCGAAATGAACTTGCGCCAGCGTGCCTGCGAAGATCAGTGCCATCGCCGCTGCCAGACAGACGATCGTCAGCTTTAGCGACGTGATGAGATCGACAATCTTGCGCAGCATGTCCTAAAATCGAACTGACTCGATGAACTTTACGAAGTTCGCCTTTTCTTTTTCAACTGCGGCATTTGGGCCCGTCGCTTTGAAGAACCAGACACGGCCGTCGCGGCGCGTCCACGCTGCGACAGTCCGCGCTTTGGCGCCAGCGATGTCAGTGGCCGAGAAAGTTGTGTCCGCCGTCTTCATCGGGGTGACCTGCGACGTCACGGTGCTTCCATCGACGGGCGGCAATCCGATTTGCTGACGCCACCGGTTGACGTTGTCGGCATCGCTTCCGCCATCACCGGCGAACGTCGCGATGGAAATATCGATCTTGCCGCCGTTTCCGTCCGTGGCACTGAAACTGGCGTAACGCAGCGAAGATGGTGGAACTTCGGTCCAGCCTTCCGGTGTTTTCCATTTGATCTGGGGTGCCCCTGCATCCTGTGGCGGCATCGCTGCCATTTTCGGCGACTGGGTTTCAGTCTGGGCGTTGCAAATCGCAGCGACCCATTTGATGAAGTCGCCTTTCTGCGCCTCGGTGAGATCGGCGTTGCCACGCATTTTGAAAAAGAGCGTCGAGCTTTCTGTGGTCACCATCGCAGCAATGATTCTGCCGTCTCTTGCTGGATCGGCGTTTTTCGGAAGTCCTGCAAGATCGACAATGGTTACATCACCTAATGAGGTGCGCAGTCGCTGTGCAATCTCAGCGAGCTTTTGTTCTGTAATTGGCGGTTGACCAAGCTGGTCAAGCCAGCGGTTGACATTATCGAGGACATTTCCGGCGGCTGCGCCCAGGCTCACAAATGAAATATCCGCGACGGCGCCGCGGTCGCCTTTGACAAGAAAACTCGCCTGCCGCATTTGCGAGAGCGGTTGCGGTTCCCAATTCGGCGGCGTTGTTGGCGTCGTTGACGTAACCGGCGGCATCCCATGCGACGCTGCTGGCGATCCGGCGTTGGTCGGCATCGCATTTTGTTGTTGAGGTGCGGATTCTTCGAGTGGCGCCTTGGAAACCCGATAGAGCTTGATCTGCTGATTACTTCGATCGCAAGCCGGCATCAAAATTACGAGCGCGCCGATAAAGGGAACTCTGAACACGAAAAGGCGCATGAAAATGTCGATTTTTCCCTTAGCCCTGACTAATCGCATCAGAACTTGTGATTAGAATCGAATTTGGAGACCGGAATAGAGGGAATGCGCCCGATAATTGTTATGACCGCCAGAGGTCACGTCCCGGTAGTTGAAATAGCCATACCTCAGCAGCAGGCTCGTTTGTTTGGTCAATTGGCGCGTGAGAGTCGCTGAAGCGGTGTACTCTGTTGCGCCCAGACCATATGGGACGGCGACGGCGGCATTCTTAAAATAGTCATTCGCGCAGTAGAAAGAAAAGTCGCTGTAGAAATTAGTTTTGTCGTCGATGATGTAACCGATACCGCTGGTGACCGTCCAATAATCGTTTCTAAAGTTCACGACTGTTGCGCCCGCGTTGGGAACCAGTTCGATGTTATTGGCCGGCGTGTCTGTCTGATTGAGCACGTACGAAAAACTTGCCTGGAGGTAGAAGCGGGCCAGCGGATTCCAGGTAAGGGACTCGCTGATCACATGCCTTTTGATTTCACCGGTCTCTTCTTCGGCGAAAGTTTCGCCGTCAAAAAACCACTGGCCGTCGATGTCGGTGTGAACAAAATCGTATCGTGTGACGAGAGAAAGCGTACCCAGACAAGTCGGGATCTTCGGCCGGAACGTCATTCGAATGTTGAAGTCATCGATGTTCCAGTCCTGGTTAAGCAATCTTGGGAAGTCTGCAGTTATAATATTTTCGTCATAAGACGCAATTCTGTGAAAGTACTGCCCAGAGAAATTTAGTCTCATCATCGGATACCAGTTGAACCCAATGGTATATTTTTGGCCGAGCGCGTTGGTATTCTTGTCCAACGGTTCTACTTCATCGATCGTCTGAAACTCGTTGACGTGGCCGTATTCCTCTTCCCATTCGCCCTCGACATAGAAAAGCCAATCCTTGATACCGGTGTAGCGCAGCTCCAATCTCTGAGCGAAGAGGTCGTAATCTGAGGTCCGTGCGCCGTTGGCCGGTTCCGGGGGTCCGTAATGAAATCCACCCTCCGGATTGGTCGGGGTAAAAGGCGGCGTGTTTCGCTCTGGTTCTTCCGCCAGAAAAAACGAATCGGCGTCAGAGTTCTCATGGGTATATCGGAAACCCGTCAAAACAACGAGGGTCTCCAGCGGCATCCAAAACAGGTTGGCATTAAACAAATTCTCTTTGACCTGGGCCATTCCAGCCAAGTCGATGAACGCATGGTCACGCTGATTAAGCGTCGGAACAGGCTCTCCGAACGCCTCATCCCAATGCGTACCGAAGATGCGAGTGCCGGCGAGATCGTCTTGTAATGTCGTTTACGAGTAGCCAGCGGTAAACCAGAGCGAATC
>JAALOD010000044.1:21556-23322 GCA_013372845.1 Candidatus Udaeobacter sp. | reverse complement strand
CAGTGGCGACGAACTGCGGCGCAGCGCGATTGCCCACGCCCAGATTATTGGGAGATTCATTAGCATCTCCCCGTCGAATGAGAGGTTCTTCCACGTCCACCAGGGTTGGAAAACACTGTAGAAGAACGCAGCAATCAAACCGGTATTGCGGTCAAATAACTCGCAGCCGATTACATAGAGGCCTGCCATCGCGCATAGCGTCCACACTAGTGCGACCATGTGGAGCGCTTTCCAATGAAACTTGCCTGCTATTTTGAATACCGCGGCGTACGTCCAGAAGAGAAGCGGCGGCTTGCGTTCTACTGCGTCAGCGTAGGGTCGACCTCCGTCAACTATCTCGTTCGCCACCACCGAATACATTGCTTCGCTGTCGATTGGCCGAGGATGCAAAAGAGAAGGAAGGCGAATTGCGACCGTGAGGAGGATTATCCCAAGCGCGGCGAAGCGAATTTGGCGCGATCTATGAGTTGGCACACCCATCATTCGGCAGATTAATTTCCGGATGTGGTCCTCTTAAGAGAATCGTAAATGCCCGTAACTTCTTTAAAAACATCATTAACTGTGATTGCTTGCATGCAAAGATTGTTGCGGCAGACCGATTGCCGGTTGTTGTAGGCGTTCACGCACGGGCTGCAGGCGATGCCGGCCCACAAGGCGATCGCGTTTGGCGATCGCGCGGCAAACAGCGCGGGTGTCTCTGGCCCGAACAAAGTGACGACGTGAATCGGCGTCATCGAGGCGAAATGAGCCGGGCCACTGTCATTCGTCACCAAAATCTCACTGCGGGTGTAAAGCACGAGGACTTGACGCAGAGTCGTTTTGCCGGCAAGCGGGATGACGCGGCTTGAACCGACCTCATCTGCGAGCCGGTTATTGGGAACGGCTTCTGCCGGGGAACCGGTAAATCCGATAAACAAGTCTGGATAACGTTCGAGCAGTCGCCGGGCCAGTTCGACATAACGCATCGCCGGCCACCGTCTCAACGGCAGCAAGTCGCTTGCGTTCGGGTTGAGCAGGATGAGTGGCGCAGAACCGATACGAGGATTTTCGCGCCGCAGCAGGGCATCGATTTCCGCAACTTCGGAAAGGGAAGGCCGAAACTTTGGAAGTGGTTGACTTGCAGAAGGCGTAAAGTCGAACGTCGGCAACACGGCTGGATCCCGGGTCAATGCTTCAACCATTGCTTCGAACATCTCGCTGGTGTGCAGATGAGAATTGTAGAAAAGCCGATGCGTCATTAGGTCACCCCGGTACGGTCCGTCGCCAAAAAAAGTATGAAAACCCACACGCGTTTTGGCGCCGGTAGCGAACGTCAGCATTGCGGAGAAGCGCGTGAGGAATTCCATATCAATGACCGCGTCGACGCGGATTTTTCGGACTCGATGCACTGATCGCAGCGTACTAAGCGTGAACCCGAAAAGGCTGTGCGTAGCGATCGTTATCACATTTCCCTCGGGAATGACGTCCATTGCGTCGAGAATGAAACGGTTGTCTTCAAATACAACGAAGTAAACGTTTTCACGTCCCACCATGTCGATCGCACGACGAATTGCGGGATAAGCGAGAACGGTAGAGCCCTGCTCCGCTAACTTGACGAAGAGAATGCGCCGAACCTGGTGGGGTCCTGGACGCCTGGCGCATTCAAAGATTCTTCTGAGAAGGGTTAGAATGGCGCAAAGCGGCACACCAACCCAGCGATCGGTGCGTTGTAAAGTTAGAATACCGGCTGGGAGATCCATTTTCTTGCCCTCCAAAGATAGTCAATC
>JAALOD010000044.1:0-21456 GCA_013372845.1 Candidatus Udaeobacter sp. | reverse complement strand
AAGTTAGAATACCGGCTGGGAGATCCATTTTCTTGCCCTCCAAAGATAGTCAATCGTTGCGAAAACTCTCTATCTCGGGGAAAAGGCGGCTTTTTCGCGGTTTTATGCTAGCAAGCAGGAGAGTCTCTTTCACCCCTCTCTGCTCAAACGTGATCGCTCGAATGCTCATGCTGTTTGGGCGAAATGGACCCCAAGTGTAGCGACAGCCACTGCTCGATGCAATAAAGGCTACGGTCACCCACTGATGCGTGACCAAGACGCTTTGCGAGAAAATTTTGGCGGACCCGAGCACTCAACTGTAGCGTAGGCACTCTTTCTCATGACGTATGACAGATAACGCTGAAATCGCCCAAGCCTATGACCTGCTCGGTGAGAAGCCAATGAGCACGATAGAGGGTACGCTCGACATCCCGCCGCCGGCAGCGGATGCAGCAGCGCGCGTAGACGAAACCGGAGTAGAGCTCAAACGCGGCGCCTTCTTGAACACGATCGCGATGTTGGCGTCGAACCTTCGCGGCGTCTTTATCTTTCTCGTGGCGCGACTCCTCGGACCGGCTGCCTTGGGAACGTTTTCGGTTGCCTGGGCGAATACCGATCTGGCCAGCAAAATTGCGGTCTTCGGACTCGATAACGCCATCACGACTTTTATCGCCCGTTCGCAAGCGACCGGCAATCTCGCGCGCAGTCGCGCGCTGTTTCGGGCAGCCGTTGTTCTGGTTCTAACCCAGTCGACTCTCGTCGCCGCCATCGGCATCACGGCCCTGCAAATGTTTGGCGATCGATTGCAATTTCCGCGCGAGATGCTGTCCGCGCTGGCCTTTGTCCTCTGCGCGCTGCCGGGCATCGCTTTGTACCGCGTTTGTACTTCCATCTCGCGCGGCATGAAGGTGATGAAGCACGACATCTACTCGCGAGGCATGACAGAGCCTGCCATCACGACGCTGGCGCTTTTGATCGCGCTCGGCTTTGGATTCACAAGGTTCGCGCCGGAGGTGGCCGCCGTTTCCGGAACCGCGGCTTCGGGAATTGTCGCACTCATATTTGCCTCAAGACTCTTCAGCGGTGTGACAGCGCGCGACACCGTCTCCATTTGGACCGAAGCAAAACCATTGCTCGCCTACGCCGCTCCCATCAGCGTTTATCAGATGTTTAACGCGTTCATCCTGCGGCTGGACGTGATCATGCTGGGATGGTTCATCGGCCGCGCTCCCGGGGTGACCCTCGCCACGGTTGGCGTTTATAGTGCCGTGGTTGGGCTTGCGGGCGGCCTACGCAAGGTCAACCAAACGTTCAATCCGATCTTTGCCCCAGTCGTTGCCGGCATGACTGCAACCGGCGATCAGCAACGCGCCGCCGCCACCTATGCTCGTCTAGCCGAGTGGATGCTCTGGATCTTGTTACCACTGGTCGCCGTCATGACGCTCGCCGGATCGGTGATCTTACTGATCTACGGTCCAGCGTTCATGCAAGGCGGCGCCTGGCTTGGGATCGTCGGAATCGCTTGTGCCACGAACGCGTTTGTATCGTTGGGTGAGACCGTAATCATGGTGCAACGCCCGCACTTGAACCTGCTGAATTCTTCGGTCACCTGCGCCATAGCATTCGGCGCAAATCTCTGGCTGATTCCTCGATTCGGAGTGACCGGCGCGGCGTTTGGCATTCTGCTGCCCTACGTAATCCAAGGGATCTTGCGTTACGGCGTGCTGCGGCTGGTCTTTCGATGGCGCAATCCGTGGAGTAGCATCCGTCCACCGATCCTTACCGCAATCATAGCTATTGTCCCAGCGTTGATGTGTCGTTTGTTTCTGGATGGGATCGCTGGACAAGTCATGGCCGGTCTTGTCTTCCTCGCAATTTTCGGCGTTGGATGGTTACACCACAGGCGCTCGACCAAACTATTGTGATGAAGCGGGTCTTTCTCACCGGTGCCAGTTCTGGAATTGGTCGGGCCATCGCGCACGCCTTGCTCGCACGTGGCGACGAAGTGTGGGGCACGTCACGCAACTTGGAACGCATCCCAAAAATGCCCCGATGGCATGCGGTTCGTCTTGATCTGGCCGATCCGCTTTCCGTTGAGGCGGCATTCAATGCCGCGCTTGCAGAAGCTAGTTACTTCGACGTTGTGATCAACAACGCCGGGGCCGGTCATTTTGACGCTGCTGAGTTTCTTCCCATGGAAACGATTGCGAGCCAGTTTCAAATTCTGGTTTTCGGCCAAATCCAATTGATACAACTCGCACTGCGCCACATGCAGGCACGTGGTGAAGGTTTGGTCATTAACGTCACTTCGTTAGCTTCCCGACTTCCAGTGCCGTTCATGGCGGCTTACAACGCCGCGAAAGCGGCCCTCGCATCTTTTACCATGTCGATCCAGCTCGAGCTCGGCAATTCCCGCGTGCACGTTGTGGATCTTCAGCCGGCCGACATCCGCACGGAATTTAACCAGGGCGTGAGTAAGAGTGCCAGGGTGGATCGACGTTACGACGCAAAAGTCGCCAGGACTTGGGAAGTCGTCGAGCGCGTCATGAAAAATGCGCCCGGCCCGGACCTCGTCGCCCAACATGTTCTCAAATTAGTTAACGCAGATCGTCCGCCCCCGCGGGTCACAGTCGGCGATATGTTCCAATCGAAGATTGCGCCACTGATCTTCAGATTTCTTCCGCAACGCCTCCGGTTGTGGGGATTGAAGAGGTATTACCAGATATGACTGCTATCTCTGAAGCGGTCATCTTGATGGCCGGCGAGGGCTCGCGTCTGCGCGGATCGGACAGCACCTTCCTAAAGCCGTTCGTCCCAGTGCTTGGCCGTCCGTTGATTTCGTACGCGTTAGATACCCTGATCCGCGCAGGGATCACAAGCGTCAACTTTGTGGTCGGCTACGAAAGCGGGCGCATGATCGAGCAGGTCAAGCAATTGATTCCTTCCGGCCTCAGCGCCTCCTTCATCGAAAACCGCGACTGGCAAAAACAAAATGGCATCTCGCTTCTTGCGGCCGCTGGCCACCTGAGCGAAGCCTTTCTTCTTACGATGAGCGACCATCTTTTCGAAGCTGCCGTCGTCGACCGTCTGCTCGATTCTTTCGATTCCGATTTCCTTAACATCGGGGTAGACCAGAAACTTGATTCCATCTTCGATTTGGAAGACGCGATGAAAGTCCGAACACGAGGAAACAGAGTCACTGACATCGGGAAAAAACTAAGCGATTACGATGCCGTTGATATCGGGCTGTTTGTTTGCCCGCTCGAAATCTTCGACTATTTCGAACGAGCGAAGTCCCGCAGTGGCAGAAACGATCTGCAGCCTGGCTGATGGAGTTCGTTGATGGCTGGCAGCGATAAAGTCCGTGCCATCGATATCGGCGATGGTTGGTGGCAGGACGTGGAACCCCCAGCATGCTGCGCATGCGAAGAAAAATGAGCGCCAGCTACGGTTAAATCGTTGAGCCGCCAGTTATCGAGCTGGTGGACGCGCACAGTGTCAGTCGCGTGGCAAGGCTGCGGTAAACTGCTCGCGTAAATCGACGTTAATCCATCAAACCTTGACCAAACGCTCTAGTCTTGAACCAATTGACCTTTCCATTCATCAACGTCCGTATCGGCTTCCGGCTCGACATTTGAATGGGCAGAGGTCCGCGTCGTTTCGGTAAGGAAAATCTACAGTCTTTGGCAGCTGGCGGATCTTTCATATCAGCTTCCTACTGCCTTCAACTGACCTTCATTAGTGAATCAGACGCGTGGGACAGCCCATTTGCCTGGCAAAGCGAGACCTCTTCAGCCTCTTGGGGCATGCACAGAACACCGCTAACAATGACTCGAAACGCATATCACGGAGCCATTAGGCGTTTTTGTTAGCCAACACCTTCTGTGTTGTGTCATTGGCCTGACTCCATCAATGAAATCTGCATTTCCTGAAGTCCGCTCATTGAGCCTGATAACTCGGGCCGCAGAAAGCCGTTGGATCATACCCGTGCGGAAGAAACCGAGTTTACGGCACTCGGATAAGATCGGGAGTTGCGGATGCAGCGTGGTTCCCGCCGTTAAAGCAAGTCCCAGCTTTTCAATTTCAGCGTTCCGCCAGACTCGCGGGACTGCTCGCTGACCTTGTCGTATTCGAGCAAAGCTACAGACAGGTTGCAACGGCGGATGATCACAACTGCAAGGAAGGACTATAACGAAGCCGGAAAACCTGGCGCGCCATCGACGTGATCGCTGCAAATTATCTGCTAAGTCGTTGCCACAAGCAAGCTAGGAATGTCGAGGCTAAGGCGTTTATTGTAGCTGCGCCGTTGAGCTACTCGCTTGCTCAAAGTGATTCCGTATCAATCTTGAAAATTTATGGTTAACGAATGCGTCATTCTGGCCGACGACCCAGCGCGCTGGTTGAGCTTGCGGCATTTCCACGCTGGAACGCCTCCGCACACTGCAACGTTGCGGAATTGAACGCAACACTTCACCGCCCGACCAGTCGCAAGGAACTCGCTCAGCATCGTGGCGCGGCACATGATTAACTTCGCACTCGCCAGCGGGCGGGAGCTTGAGCAATTGTCGATGTCTGGCCCGCTCCGACGCAATTCCACTCTTCTTGTTATTCCCTGGTCTGTATTCGACCTCGATTGTTGCGCGCCCTCGTTTCGCAAAATGCCCCACGGTTCTGGTGGACTCATAGGACCAGTTGCCCTCATCTTCCGCGCAGAACTGCCGAGGAAGCTGTGCGGCCCAGTTCTTTGGAACGATTGGGTCGGCAAAGTCTTCTTGAAGAAGGTCTGCTTGGAGCACGATGTTTGGCCGCCTGGATGTCTCCGCTCAGCCCTTATACTACGTCTCGTGTCGAAACTCAGGCAATTTGGTTTCCTGCGCCATCGCTCGAATAGAAACTGCAGGAGCGTTCTGGATTCAATCAAGGCCGCCCGACATTCCCGCATGGTTTCATGCTCGATTGGACCTTCTTGTTTCGTCTCTGTAAACGCCGATCACCTAACCAGTTGACCCTGTTTGCAATGTTGTTGCCTGGACGGTCACTATTCTTCTGGTAACCACTAGCGTGGATTGGGCCTGCATTGTGTGTCCTTGACGGACTTGATGGAAGCTGGCGCCTAAAACTCGAGACGTCAAAGCTGCAGCTCGACATCTGTTTGATGCCGTTCGAAAATTCATGGCGGGTCCTCGCTGGCACTTAGCGTTTCGAAATTGCCAGACGCCTTCGCTTATCTCGGTCTCTTATTGGCGCAGGGTGCGACACTAGCGCGCGCAGCATCGTTCGCTACTACGGAAAATCGATCAGCGAGCTGGCAAGTTTCGATCGTATCTTCCGTCTCGTGGGCGGACGGCGGAATATTTACGTCTGGATTCGCGCTCGGGCTTATCCTGGCACTGTGGCCGGAGCCTTCAAACTCATCGCTGGTGGAAGCCGTCACCGCTGCCGTTCACTGGCACGCGTGGCCTGGGCACTGTGGGCTCTCCGAGTCAGAGTGCCCCAGCTAGATTCGACACGTCTTCTCCTTCTCCGTGTCGATCGCTTCCAGGAGGTTAGGAACTAGCCTGGTTCTTGACACCGCGTCTATGACTGTGATAGGGGAACGGATGCTCGATCTCCGGCAGGCCCCTCGCGTTTTTGACACCAAACCGTGGGCTGCGCACCTGTACGTCACGGAACAGTGCAACCTGGATTGCCATTATTGCAACGAGTTCAACAACTCGATTCGGCATCCGGCCCTACCCGATCTCAAGAAGTGGATGGACCACATTCGGAAGCTCGGCGTCCTGCGCCTCGGTCTGCAGGGGGGCGAACCGCTCAAGCATCCGGACATTGTGGAGGTAGTGCGCTACGCAAAATCCCTCGGTTTTTACAAAGTGAGCATGTCCTCAAACGGGTTCCTCCTGAACCGCCAGCTCCTCGCGGACCTTGGAGGAGCGGGCCTCGATGAACTGCAAATTTCCGTGGACCGGATGACGCCGATCGCGAGCACACGCAAAGCGATGAAGTCGATCGTGCACAAGCTCGACTGGTTCAAAGATTCGAAGGTCAAGCTGCACGTCAGTGGCGTTCTTTTCAAAGAGACGCTCGATGAGATGGGACAGGTGATAGACACTTGCCTCGACATGGGCATCCCGGTTCATGCGCGCGTGATCCACGACGATCTCGTGCACGACCGCACCTTGCGCGACGCAAGTACGAACGAGCCGCTGCTCCGCTTTCTCGAGCACCAGGAGAAACTGAAGCGCAGCGGCAAGAAGATTCACTCGAGCTGGAACCTTTTCGCTTACCAAAAGAAGATGCTGCGCCAGGAACCGGTCGAATGGACCTGCATCGCGGGCTATAAATATTTCTTCGTCTCATCGACCGGCAAGTTCTGGCTCTGCAGCCAGGTGCGAACCGAGAGACACATTCTCGAGATCACGCGGGAAGATTTGCTGAGCTACAACCGGAAGAAGGATTGCCAGGCTGGATGCGGCGTTTATTGCACCGCGGAGACCTCACTGGCCGTGAGCCATCCCCTGCAATACGCCGGCCGGGAAGTGGCGGGGATGCTGGCAAGTCGGGTGTCAAGGATGCGGCGCGGCGAGGCCGAGCGCATTCGTGATCTGACGGCCAGCCAGCAAACGAAGCTCCGTTTTACGAAGCCCCGGCGGCCGCAGCTTCATTTGGCAGTCGTTGTCAGCAGGGTAACTGTTTGCGGTAGATTCGATACGTCTTGTAGCGATCCGCTCCGATCGCTTCAAAAACGATTGATCATGAAATTGTCTTCAAGCGTCATGCTGAGTTCGCCGGTGATTCCGCGTTTGACCATTGTTTCTTCCATCACGCGCAGCACGAGCGTCTCGGCAATGCCGGAGCGGCGATATTTTTCAATTACGCCGAGAGCAACCAGGCGACCCTTTCGGATACGCTTCTTGTAGAGCAGGAGTTTAGTTAAGCCTATTGGCAGGCCAAATCGTGTTAGCCGGCCATCGAGATCGCGCAGGACCACATTGATGTCGGGGAGGCCCAGCGCAAATCCAACAGGCTCATTCCCGCTCTCGGCGATCCAGCCAAACCCCGGCATCAGCAGCGGCTTTAGTTCTTTAGTCATGAACTGGATCTCCGGTTCTGTGAACGGCACAAAGCCCCAGTTCTTTGACCACGCCTGATTGTAAATTTCACGGAGCCGTCTGCTCTCGTCGCGAATGTTCTTCAGATTTGCCGGACGAATGGTGACAGACCCACACCGCTGGAAGCGTGTCGCGAGTCGCCGCAACTGCACCACGGCTTTTGACGGATCAGCGAACCACCACGCGTACCAATCCTTCGCTTTTGTAAAACCACAGCCCTCAATCAGCTGCCGGTAGTACGGTGGATTGTGCGCGGTCAAGACCGTGGGCGGAAATTCGAAGCCGTCAATCAACAGGCCGCAAACGTAATTGGTTGAATAATCGATCGGGCCCATGATCTCAGTGCGGCCTTTCTTGCGAAGCCAACTCGATGCAGCCTCAAAGAGCGCGGCGGCTACATCGGGGTCGTCGATGCACTCAAACAGGCCGAAACAGCCGACGTTTGTTTGGTGCAACGAATTGTAGTTCGGATCGTCGCTCGCCATGATTCGGCCAACGATCTCGCCGTTTTTTCGGGCCAGAAATAACACGGCATTGCCATGTCGATAGAACGGATGGTGTCTACGATCGAGGAACGCTTTGCGTTCGATTATTAACGGCGGCACCCATGCGGGGTCATTTGCGTAAACGCGCCATGGAAATTTGATGAACGCGTTGCGCTCCTGGCGAGAGCCAACCTCTGAAATCTCAATGTTCGACACGAAGCAAAGGCTACAACGTTATTCTGATCCCGCAGTCGCGGGAGAAGAATCTCGGATCATTTCTGCAACGTTTGCCCACGGAAATGGACAGAGATGTTTCGCTCCGCTCAACATGACAAAGGACCTATCAAGCGGGTTCTAATCTTTTCAGCAGCGATCCGGCCATTTTTTCCTGGCGAAAAAGAAGATAAACGAAGAGCAAGTTGAGCGGGATCAGTTCGAACCAGAAATAATAAACTGGTTGGCTGATGAACAGAAGGGCAAATAAAACCAGCATCCGGATGTTCGTCATCAATAGTCCCCACCATTTGAGCATTGGACGGGCTAAATTTCGATAACGCGTTCTTAGCCAGTCAGGAATTTCACCGTGAAACAATTGGCCGACGAGACCACGCAACATTTTCAGGCGTGGTGCCAGCATTTCCTGTTGGCGAGTAAAGTTCAGATACAACGCAAGCAGAAGCTTCTGCCACGGTGTGTGACGCCAGGTCAATTTTCGGTAATCCGATCGCAGTACGGACGAGGAATCCAAGTCCGTCCCCGCTCTCGTCGTTACAAAGTAAAGATAAGTGCTGCGATAATAATCCGCGGCTGCCCCTTGCAATGCATGACTCACCCCCGCAGCAAGCGCGAGAAGACAGATCGCTGGCGACGAGCCTTCGAACAAATAACGGAGAGTCAAATGCAAGTAAACGCTGACGAACCCGAGGTGGTCGGCAATGCTGTCAATGATACGGCCCGCGCGGCTTTCCCGATGCGTCATGCGCGCGAGCTGCCCGTCCGCGTTATCGAGTGTATTTGCGCAGACCTGGAGCACCATCCCGGCAACGTTGATGCTTAGGTGGCGATAGTAATAAAGGTGCCCCGCGACGACGCCAAAGATGCCGGCCAGCAAGCTCACGCCCGCCGGCGTCATCTTGAGGCGCGCAAAAAACCGGGCGAGCCAAAACCCTATTGGCCTGTAGAAATAAAGATCGAAAACTCCCTCGACCTCGCGCGCTTTGTAGGTGGCTTCTACGCCCGAGCACGGCGCCTCTGTTCGTTCCGGCATCGATTTAGCAGAGCCGTTCGAATCCAAAAACAAGCCGGACATTAACCTTGTCTTAAGCAAGCCCCTCAGGCGCTTTGCTTTTGGAGGGCCGCGGGGACGAGCGTGTCTGCGAGAATGTTTAGAGCTTCGTCCAGATCTGCGCGCGTATGTTTGGCCGTCACACACGCTCGAAAACAGATTCGATGTTGTGGCACAGCCGGATAATCAACCGGGGCAACCCAAAGACCACGCCGTCGCAGTTCATGCCCGAGCCGATACATGCGTTCCCGATCACCAATGACAATGGGCATCACATAGGTCGTCGATTCTCCAGTATCCAGTCCAAGAGTTCGGAGTTGCGCGTGGAAGTAATCGGCGTTCTCCCAAAGTTGGGTCCGCAGTTCCGGCTGCCTGGTACCCAGCTCCAACGCTTTTAGAATTGCCGCGATCACCACAGGCGGTAGCGCGCACGAATAAACATACGGATGCGCGTAGAAGCGGAGATATTGCAGCGTCTCCTTGGAACCGGCAACGAAACCTCCCAGTGCTCCGAAGGCCTTGGAGAACGTCCCATAAACGAGCGGGACGCGCTCTTCTACTCCAAACTTCTCAGCCGCCCCACGACCGTGCTCGCCACATGCCAGCATGGAATGCGCTTCATCGATGAACACGCTCGCGCCGTGAGATTCTGCGACGGCAAGTAACTCCGTCAGGTTGCCGAAATCACCGTCCATCGAATAAATGCCTTCAATAATCACAAGCTGGCGGCGCCCTTTTTGACGACTCAGCGCAGTATCAAGCGAGGCTGCGTCATTATGCTCGAATTTCTCCGTGTGGCATCGGGACAGCACCGCGCCATCGCGCAGACTGAGGTGAGAGCGGTTGTCCAAAATGGCCACGTCGCTTTTGCGAAGCAACCCGGAGATTGTGCCCAGTGCGCCGCCAAATCCACTGTTGAATAACATCGCGTCCTCGCGTCCGAGAAATTTCGCGACACGCCGTTCGAGCTCCCGATGTAGATCGGTCATCCCGGAAAGCATGGGTGATCCGCATGCTCCTAATCCATGAGTGCGAAGCGCCTCGTGCGCCGCCATTAACACCTCAGGATGATTCGCGAGACCAAGATAATTATAGGAGCAGAGATTAATCACCGGCCGCGGTTTTCCGCCGTAACTGATCAGTGTGCGCGCATCCGCGGTGCCAAGCAGCTCGGGCTCATACAATTCAACCGCCCACGCGCCGACGCGCATCCAGTTCGTAAAGCTCGCTGGAGCTTGCAGCGGGTCGTTGCTCTCGCCCGCCAGAAAATTGCTCAGACTAAGTTTTGCCGGGTCCTTGTTCATCCATTCGTACACTGTCTTTCGTTCGCTTCCGTCCCTGCGGACGGCGCGTCCCAGCAAAGTTGAGAGTTTTTGTGCTTCACAGATTCCTTACGGGATTCTCCGCTGCATTACGCAGAAGTCCCGTGTCGGGGCAGCCAATCTAGCGGGTTTCGGATTCCAAGACAAGATTTTAGTAGGTAGGGTACCGCGTCGCGCCGAGCGCACGCACGCAGCGCGGGCGTCTATGCTATTTGGCCCATTGGCGAAGCCTCTACAAAGGGCGAGGCGGGTTACTTTCGCGTCGTCCGGAAAACGTAATCCCAGAGCGGCGAGCTAATGCCGTATCCGACGTGATCATCCTTGAAATGATGGCGGAGATGATACTGCTTCAGCCAAAGCCACATGCCGCGTTTCATGCCGAAATGGTGGGTCGCGTAATGGAGCATGTCATAGCAGACGTAACCGAAAACCAACCCGGCGAAGACGGCCGGAGCAAGGCTGCCGAAAATCAGAAGGAACAGACCATAGAAAAGAAACGCGAGCGGGACGCTTATACTCGGCGGCATAACGAGCCGTCGCGCATCGTTCGGATAATCATGATGAACACCATGGATGATATAGTGCAGGCGTTGTCCCAGACGGGTCTTCGGTTCGTAGTGGAAAATGTACCGGTGGATGAGGTACTCGAGCAGCGTCCAGAGCAAAACGCCAAGCAAAAATAGCGCCGCCACCGCCAGCATCGACAATCGGCGTTGCCACAGCGAGACGTAAAGCATGTAGCCAATGACCGGCAGGTACAGCACCAATGGAGTCACCGGATGCACCCGCGTAAAGAACTCCATGAAATCGCTCTCGAACATTCGGACCGTTTCATTCTTATTCGAGACGTACAGCCGCTCAGCCATGGCTAAAAACTAATCGGCCTCGCACTTAGATCAAGACTGCCAACTTGAGTGGATATCATATCCGGGACCCGTTGAGAGTCCGTCCTCTCTTTCATTCGTTCAACCCGGGAATAGAGGCAGTATCGCTTGTCAAAAACGAACTGAAACAGCAACCGGCTCCACGAGGAATGATATTTCAGATGGCTGTAAAATTCCGGGGCCATTGCGCGCAGTTTTGGCAGGTTGTTCCACGGGATCGAGGGCAAATCGTGGTGCTCGTTGTGATAACCCATGTTTAGCGCAACACGATTGATTGGCCCGTAATAGCTGAAGGTTTCCTGGTCGAAATCGTAGGTGTAATGCTCCTGAATCCAGCGTGCGCCCACCGGGTGTAATCCAATTGAAAAGAAAAATGCAAACACGAGATAAAGAAACCCCGGCCAACCGCAAAAATAAACGACTGCCACGTCGTAGAGCGCCGCACACGCAAAATTGATAAAGAACCAGCGGTCCCACATCTTGATCGCTTTTAGACGCGGCGGCCGCGTTACCTGAAAAAAGGGAAAGAGCATGAGCCAGATTGCCTTGCGATACCATCTATTACCGACCAGACGCGCTTCCCAGTGGTTCGCCAGGTCCGCGTCATATTCGTAATCGCCCTGATGCGAATGATGCTTCAAATGATAGACACGGAACCCCATCGCCCCGGGCGCAAGATTGGGAAGATCGGCGATGATGCCCACCATCTTGTTCCAGCTTTTGTTCCGGAAAATCAGGTTGTGAGTTGCGTCGTGAATAATGACGTAATTGGCATGATTCGCGAATGCGCCAACGCAATACGCGATGAGAAGACTGAGCCACCAGTAGCCGAACCCAAGGCTTCCCATTCCAAACGCGATGCCTGTTTGCATGGCCACGATTGAGACGGCGATGAGTGCCGTCCACGGATTGCGCACCATTAGTTGCCGGACTTCCGGATGCGCTTTGATGATCGCGCGCGCACGCCCCGGATGTGGCTGTTCAGATTCGGACTGATAAAACGCGGCCTGCATTGGTTTAATCAATAAGGCAAACCAACAACGAGCTTTGGGTATTTTCAAGGGCTGGCCAATCAAAAACGGCCGTAACCGGATTCGAATTCACTTTCAATATCTCGCGACTTTGTGCGATTCCTGCGGAAAGATTGGACGAATAACCTCGCCTGGTATGAAACATCCGCGGTTCTCGGCTCTTTATGCAAAATCGAAATCGTGTGTCTTTGTTGCTATCGCTCGTCTTCTGGTTGTGGCAAGCCTTGTGCCGCTGGTCGCTCCTTCGATCCCCGCCGAGCCGCTCGCCAAAGGAATCCAGGACAACTCGTTTTTCATTGAAGAAGCATATAACCAGCCGCCGGGTGTGGTGCAGCACATCTTGAACGTTCCGATCAATTTCATCAACGGCTCGCGTGAGATCACCCCGAGTTTCACCCAGGAGTGGCCCGTCTTCAGTCAGACGCACCAGTTCTCTTACACCATTCCCTACGCCTTCACGGAAGACGACAACGGCATGGAAGATATGCGGCTCAACTATCGCCTGCAGGCGTTGACAGAAGACGAACATACACCGGCGTTCGCGCCACGTTTCTCTCTTGTCCTTCCGACTGGCGATCCCGACAAGGGACTTGGCGTCGGCGGCGTGGGTTACGAGACCAATCTGCCTTTCAGCAAGATCGTGAGCGACCGTTGGACTCTACATTTCAACGCCGGCATGTCGGTATTTCCTAATGTGCGGAACCACGACCTTACGAATTACAATCTTGGCGCCAGCGCTATCTTCGCCGTGAGCCGCGATCTAAATCTCATGTTAGAAACGGTTGCAGGATGGAACGAAGATATTGCCGAAGGCGTGCTCTCACCCGAGGCGACTACAAACCGCTCTACCACTGCCCTTATTTCTCCCGGCGCGCGTTACGCGTTCAATCTGCCAAATGATGCGCAATTGGTCGTTGGTCTGGGACTGCCTATCGGGCTCACCTCCGATTCACCCGATTGGGGTCTTTTCTTTTACTGTTCATTCGAGCATCCGTTCGTGCGATGACCGCACCTGTAGCCCGGCCAAGGCGGGTCGTTGACTGCGTCCGCGTCTTACCTCTCGTCAATGCCTTACTTAACCTCCGTTTTGATTTCCGGAAATCCCGCTTGCTTCAGTTGTTGATTCAGCGCGGGAAGATCGGATTCGAGCAATTTGTGCCACGCGTCCATCATCGGTCCGATTTTTGTATCGAGATCCGCGACGGCGGCCTTGACCGCAGCTGTCGGTGCAGCATCTGAGCGTTCGACCTCGTTGAACAGCCGCGTCGTCGATTCCAAAACGAAAAATGAGGGTGGAGCGCCTGGCCGCGAATGCGGCGGCCCAAATTTCATGAGTGTTTGAGCAAATGTCTCCAGTTTTTGCGTGACCTCAGGTCGTTCCGCAGCCTTTGCTCTGAGTTTGGTCAGTTGCTCGGCGATGTTGTCGAATTTCTTGCCGATCGGCGCCAGCCTGAGGCGCAGTTGATACAACTTCCACGAGAGATCGAACTGTTCCTGAAGATCGCCTGCCGACGCTTTAACGCGCGGATCCATTGTGACAGTCAACGGTTGACTGAAGCTTTTGCCGTCAACGGTCAGCGTGACTGTGTAATTACCGGGCGCGACCCATGGCGATGTCGCCGCCGGGGCTGTGTTGCGGTACGTCGCCGACATCGGAAACTCCGGTTCCACTTCGGGGACCGGTGTGCAATGCATGTCCCACAGAAATCGATGCATGCCTGCTTTCGTGGATACCGATTGCAGGGGCCGAATCCAGTAGCTCGGAATTCTAAGCCGCTTCGGGTTCGGCTCGACCGGCGCATCCGCGCTCGAATATTTTCTAACTGACTGGCCTTTGCCGTCTTTGATCTCGATCGTTACCGGACCACTCGCATCTTTCGAAAGCGAATAATCGATCATCGCGCCGCCGGGCGGATTTTCGCCGGCGGGTTCGTCCGGCGGCAACGGCGTGTCGGTGTTCAGGTTCGCGCGAACGCGCAATGCTGTCTGCGGTTTAAATAACTGGTCCTCGCTGTAGCCGCGGGCGCTGACCGCGGGTGCGCTTGATTTGGAACCGGGGTCAACGACCCCGGCTGCAGGATTGAATTGTCGCAGAGGCGTGATGTTGTCGAGAATCCAGAACCCGCGGCCATGCGTCGCCACGATGAGATCGTCGTTTTTAATAATCAGATCGCGCACGGAACTCGCTGGCAGATTCAAGCGCAACGATTCCCAGTTCGCGCCGTCATCGAACGACACGTAAACGCCTTTTTCCGTTGCGGCGAACAGGAGACCTTTCCGTTGGGAATCTTCGCGAACCGCGTTGACGACTTGGCCGGCCGGTATGCCGTTCGCGATCTCCCTCCACGTTTTGCCGCTGTCGCGCGTCGCAAAAATGTGCGGCCGCAGATCGTCGATTCGCATCGCGTTAACTGCCGCGTAAGCGGTGTTCGAATCGAAGTGTCCGGCTTCGATCAGCGAAATCTTCTGCCACGCCGAAATGTTCGGCGGCGTCATATTGGTCCAGGTTTTTCCGCCGTCGGTTGTCAGTTGAATCAAACCGTCGTCGGTCCCGCACCAGATCCGGTTCGCGTCGAGCGGCGACGCCGCAACGGTGTAAATCACGCCGCGTCGATGAGCCTGCTTTGTCGCGTCCTCTTTGTATTTTCCAATGCTGGCCGGCAGCTCGTAATTCGGACGCGACAAATCGGGACTGATTTTTTCCCAGTGATCGCCACGATCGCGTGTTTGCCAAAGCGTATTTCCCGCGAAGAAGAGCAAATGCGGATCGAGCGGTGAAAAGACAACCGGCTCGGTCCGTAACATCCGGAAGCCTTCTGTTTGCACCGGCACCGGCAGTATGTTTTGCGCCTGACCGGTGCGGCGGTCGAATCGCGTCAGCTTACCGCCAATAATGATGTCCGGATCGAGCGGATCGGCAACGGCATAACCATATTCCTCTGCCGCGACCGGCCGCCAATCGCGGAACGTGATCTCGCCCTGATCGCCGCGGCTTTTGATTCCAACGGAACCGCTTTCCTGTTGGCCGCTGTAAAGCCGGTACGGAAATGAATTGTCCGCGCTAACGTGATACAGCTGCGCCGTGGGCTGGTTATACCACGAGCTCCAGCTCTTGCCGCCGTTCACCGTAACGATCGCGCCCTGGTCCGAACCGAGAAGAATGATGTCCGGATTATTCGGATTGATCCAAACGTTTTGATAATCGTCGCCGCCGGGTGCGCCGCGCCAGCCGTCCCACGTTTTGCCGCCATCCGACGATTTCCAACAAACGATGCTCGCCGAGTAAACGATCTGCGGATTTTTCGGATCAAACCGCACCACCGGGAGATCGCCACCGCCGATTCCAAGTCCCGGCCGCGGGTCGTCTGTTGTGCCGCTCCAGGTTTCGCCGGCATCGTCCGAGCGATAAAGTTTGGAGATCGTTTTTGTCCGGACTGCGGCGAACAATGTTTTCGGTGCGCTTGGCGCAATCGCGATGTTCGCCTGAACGATGTTCGCCGGCAGCCCTTTGGTTAGTTGGCGCCACGTCTTGCCGCCGTCGGTGGATTTAGAAATGCCGCCACCGTCTCCGTCGAACACTGCGTTTTCCCACGGGCCTTCGCGCGATTCCCACAGCGCGGCGTAAACAATCTGCGGATTGCTCGGATCGATCAGGACATCGCTCGCGCCAACGTTCTCATCACGATAAAGAACTTTTTCGAACGTCTTGCCGCCATCGAGCGATCGATAAACGCCGCGCTCTTCGTTGGGCCCGTACGGATGACCGGCAACGGCCACAAAAACGCGGTCCGGATTTTTTGGATCGACAGCCAACTGCGCGATCTGCTGACCGTCGCGCAATCCGAGATGCGTCCACGTCTTTCCAGCGTCAGTGGACTTATAAACACCGTCGCCGACCGAAAGATCCGGCCGATGCAATCCTTCGCCGCTGCCAACGTAAATCACGTTCGGATTTGAAATCGAAACCGCGATCGCACCGATCGATGCCGTCGGCTGATCGTTGAAAATCGGCTGCCACGTGCGCCCGTAATCGATCGATTTGAAAACACCGCCGTTCACCGGTGCCATGTAGAAAACATTCGGCTGCGACGGAACCCCACAGATCGCGCGTGTTCGCCCGCCGCGGTAAGGTCCAACGTTCCGCCAGCGCAAAATCGAATCGAACTCTCCCGCGCGCGACTGCGCAATTCCCAAAACAATCGCGAACCCGATTACGATTAGATTGCGAACCGATCGCATAAGTCGCCACTGTCTTCTGCGATGAAGAAGCCCGCAACAACCTCTCTTGCCTGAATCCAGATCGAGGCGTGGCCGCATCGAATCGAGAAACGGGAACCGTATGGATTCAATGCTGGCACATCGCGCGAGCTGGAAAGTACGATTCGTCACACTCGGGATCGGCATCGTCGTCGCCGTGGCCGTTTTTGGAATCGCGCTTGCCGTCTCGGACGATCTTCGTCTCCTTTACCTCAGCGGCGCGTTGCTGCTTGCTGTCGCCGCATTTTTGCTGAGCGCAAGAGCAGGGGAAGATTGGATCGCTGCCGTGCTGCTTCTTTTCGCCTCGACGTTCTTGTTCGCGTTCTTCGTCCTGCCGCAAATACCGCTTCTTTGGCCAACTCTTCTGTTGTGGGCGGCGATTGTCTCGTTGCTGCTATTCCGGAATCGATTCGGTAAAATGATCAGAATTGGCGGCGCTGTAACACTCGTCGCGGTTTCAGCCTGGTATTGTGTTTTGTATATCCCAGTGGGAATGCAGCGAGCGTTAACGCATGTGAGCAATAGCAGGGCGCCCGTATTTACTTTACAACCCATTAGCCAGAATCCGGTGCCTACTGGCGCGACACCGGGCAAAATTCTCGTGCTCGACTTTTTCGCTACCTGGTGTTCTCCGTGCATCGCAGAGTTGCCGGAACTGGAGCGTCTTCGCACCGATCTACAGACGAACCGTGACATTGAATTCGTGCTCGTCGGCACGAACAAGGGCGGCGATACGCCTGAGCGGGTGCGAGCGTTTGCACAGCATCGTCACATTTCAATGCCGGTCGCGTTTGATCCCGAACAGAGAGCGATGCGCGCGTTTGGTGTGAACGGATTTCCCACCCTGATCGTGATCGATCGCGCGGGCCACGTGCGCGTGACGCACACTGGCTACAACAGCTCCGAAATCAACTTCCGACACGATCTTACCCAGCTGCTGCAAAGTTTGTAAAGTTGCACGGCTTCGAACCGTCAACGAATAGCAAGTGACGAGTTAACCGCGCGCATCAGCGCGCGCCAACCTTTCAACTTCTGTGGTGCTATCTGCTGTAATCTTCGATCTTGACGGCGTGCTCGCCGACTCCGAGACGTGGTGGAATGAAATCGACGCGAAATTACTCGCTGAGTACGGCGTGACATATCATGGCGAATATCACCAGAACGTCGTCGGGGTGAGCTACCGCCTCGCGGTCGAGTTTTACAAGAAAGCATTTGGCCTCTCTGCGCCCACTGAGGAAATGATGCGGCGTCGCGGTGAGATCGCGACGGAGTTATTTGCCGATCGGGTCGGCCTGTTTCCTTATGTCAAAGAAGTGTTGGAAGAACTGTGGCAAATGAAACTGCATCTGGCCGTAGCCACGAGCTCGGTCAGCGCGTCTGCGCGACCCTTTTTAGATCGACATCAGCTGACCGGATTCTTCGAGGTCATTGTTACCGGCGAAGAAGTTGAACGCGGCAAGCCCGCTCCCGACATCTACGTGTGCGCTGCGGAAAAACTTGGAATCCCTGCTGACGCATGCCTTGTGGTTGAGGACGCGCTTCCCGGCGTCGCTGCGGCCAAGGCGGCGAACATGCGCGTCGCTGCGATCCCCGACCGCCGCTTCGTCGATCCCGCTGAGTATGAAAAAGAAGCGGACTACCTCCTTGGCAGTTTGAAAGAATTACCCCAGCTTGTTCGCAAGGAGCTGTAGCCGCGGGCGTTGACCGCGGCCGCCCAACTCGTAATTCCCTCAAGTTCCGCCGCAAACGGCGTAACCTTGAGCGCGCAAATCGTCGGCCAGGTCTTTTTCCATTTGAACGGCATGTTCGTACGGCATTGGGTTCAGATGTTCAAACAACTCCGGCAACAATCGAACACCATATTTCCTGACCAACCGGGCCGACTTGTACCCGTTCTTGTGATTTTCAAATCGATGATCGACCGGCAAGCCGGTCATTCCAACGTAGATGGCGGGTTTGGATGGATCGCGCGCCGGATTGCGCCGCAGGATCGACAAATCCTTCAGCGCAGCTTTTGAAAGTAGAACGACGTAAACGTTATGGTGGAATTCCGGCTCGGCCGATCGATGCCGCTTACGACGCACCTGACGCTTTAACTCGGAGAGTAATGACAGGCAACTGATGGCCGAGCCCTCCAGGGGCCTGGCTACAATCTCTGCGTGTAATCTGTTGTAGCCGCTGCCGACGAGTGCGGCCACAAACTTTTAGTAGCAACTATTCAGCCGCAGAATTGCCGCTTGCCGCGCTACGACAACGTGATTTCCCCGCGTTCTTCTTCTTTGCGAGCGCGAGGCGCTCGTCTTTTTACGGCGCCTTAGCGTTTATTAACGTTGTCTCTGCCTTTGTTGTGTCCCATAAGTTCTAAGAGTCACCTACTCCCGCTGTCTCGTCACCTCACAGTTTTCACGAAGACCAGAAGCAACTGCAGTCTATGGACGAAATGGAGGCCGGCGTCTGCGTCCACCTGAGGCGGACTGCGTTGATGTGATATCGCCGGCGCATCCTGAACTTTTATCTCGAACGTGCGAAACAGGGGAGCCAGATCGATCACGTCGTTCGCGGCTGATCTCAACATGTTCCCCAGATTTGCGGCAACCGACGCGACTTCTACGCGGATCCCGTGTCGGCGCAGCTTGATGGCGAGATAAGCAAAATCGGCGTCACCGGTTACGAGAATCACAACATCAGGCCGCATCTCCATGGAAAGCTCCAGCGCGTCGATCGCCATCATCACGTCCACGTTCGCCTTATAATGACCTTCCTCGGCAGGGGCCCCATCTTTGGTCACGACCATGAATCCGTTGGAGCGCAGCCAGTGGACGAACTTGTTTTTCTTGTCACGCTCGTCCTGCCACGTCGGGATGGCAGGCGGCAATCCGGCATAGACCACCATCTCGATTAGATCGCGTTCCGTGTCTGGCCCGGCCAGAAAATCGCGCAACTTTAGCCAATCGAGCCCACGTCCCGCAGTCCGCACAGAACTGCCGACGTTCGATTCATCCACCAGCACCAACACTCGGGAACGAGCGTGAATATCGGGATTTTTCTTTCGCACCTGGAAACGAATCAACTACATGCGTGCAATGACGCCACTCCAATTTCTATTCCAAGCTAGACCCTGCGAAATGTGTTTCCGCCGAAAATGATTGCCAGTCCAAGCAGGATCACTGCCACCGGCACTAGCGGCGCGCCGGTGATGTAGGTTAGCAGGACGAAGAGAATCGCGATGACAGCGAGGATTGTTGTGAGGTTGTAGTTCATAGTTTTCCTATCGTGGTTTTGTCGATGCTACCGTGTGAAGGTTATTTCGAGCAAGGTTCTCTTGAACAGCCGAAAAAACCCCAACCCGCGTGTCGTTGACCGCGGCCTCACTCTGTGAGGCAGGAGTATCGCCTGCAATTCTCGCGCCCCACGGCTACATTTCTTGTAGCGTACGATAAGAGACCGGGGATTCGGACCGCGAAATGGCTACCAAGGCGAGAAACAGAAAAGCTCAGCTGATTCTCAATGGCAAAGCGGCCGGCAACGACGCGCTCCGGAATGCAGTTGTGCGGCAGCGCGCAGCCGGACATCGGATCAAAGTGCGAGTGACCAGGAAAAAAGGCGACGCGAGGCGGTTTGCGGCGGAAGCAGGCGAAGCGGATTTGCTGATCGCGGCCGGCGGGGACGGTACACTGAACGAGGTGGTTCACGGTTTGATGGATCTCTCCAAAACCGCGCGGCCTGCTTTGGGAGTCGTTCCGCTAGGGACAGCTAACGACTTCGCGACCGGGTGCGGCATTCCGCGTGACCCGGAGGAAGCGCTGGTTCTTTGTATGAAAGGCCAGGGTGTTCCGATCGACATCGGTAAGGCCAATGAGCACTGGTTCCTAAATGCTGCCAGCGTTGGCTTCGGGGCGGAGGTGACAGCGACCACTCCGCCGGAACTCAAACGTCTGCTTGGCCAGGCGGCGTACACCGTGATGGGTGCAATTCTGGCGATGAACGTTCATCACTATCGCGGGAGGCTCATCTTGCCGGACCGCGAAATCACTGCCAGCGGCCCGGTGGCGATCGTCGGTAATGGGCGTCAGACGGGCGGCGGCATCCAGGTCGCTCCGCGCGCGCGCATTGATGACGGCTTGCTCGATCTGCTTGTCGTTCGTCAGATACCGGCGATGGCGTTACTCACCGCCGCGCGAGAGTTGCAACAGCTGTCACCCGATGGCGAGTACATCTCCTACCGGCAAACACCGTGGGCCGAGGTCTACCCCGAAGAATCGATTCCGGTCAATCTCGATGGCGAGCCGGTGCGCTTTTCAAGCGTTCGATATGAAGCAGTACCGAGAGCGATTCGGCTGATTGTTCCGCCGAATTGCCCATTACTATCGGCAACAAGCTGAAAACTGTAGCCGTGTGTTGTCGACCGCGGCCTGCCCATTAAAACTCGCTCACCGCGAGGGCTTCCGGAGTTTAGACGCCACCCGATTTTACCATCGCCTGGTCAGGATAGGAAGAGCTTGACAGGATGCTGCGAATCACGTAAAAAACTTTTGATTACGTGATCCGGCGTCTCAACGCACTTTCGGCCGGATTAGAAAGCTGGTTGAGACTGCCTTAACCCTTCGCTGAGACACCGCCTGGCGCGATCTCCAGATTCACCTGGAGCCACAGAGAGGCATCTGGAGCGAGGCTGTTCTAAAGCGCCTCGTGAAGATGGTTCCTCGTTCCGCGCGAATTTGGACCGGTCAACTCCAAATAGAAAGGCGCTTATGAAATTCGTTAGTCTCAGTCGGAAGCGCGCTCACCGACAAGGCAGATCGGACAAACCGTCCCGCGCTACACCTGAATCTGTCACCAAGCCGGCGTCCGGACCTCATCAAATCCACACCTACACCGAGCTTCGGCAACAGATTCACGACGATCTCCGGATCCAACATCCCGAATGGGTTCAGCCAAATGGCGATTGTCCTATGTGCGATGCGTACGAGGCGCGTCTCATGGAACTGCTCGATACAGGACGAAAAAGATCCCACGAGTGGGTCGTTGCTCTTCATCGGGCCCTCGAACAGGGACTCAACTGACTCGGCTCGGCCGCGGCGTATAGCTCAAGCCACCTTTGTGG
>JAALOD010000043.1 GCA_013372845.1 Candidatus Udaeobacter sp. | reverse complement strand
ATGCATATTTCTTTTCTTCCAAAATCAGCCAATGAAATGTCGGCGACTTTGTAATCTTGTTTTGTCTTCGATTCGGTGATTGTCGTGCTCATAAAAGTTCTCGGTTTTTACCTGACAGCAGCTTTCAGCGCTTCTGCCTTATCCGTCTTTTCCCACGTAATCGCATCTAGGTCATCGATGCGTCCGAAATGACCGTAGTTGGTTGTTTTGCGATAGATCGGACGAAGTAGATTAAGTTGTTTGATGATTTCGGCCGGCTTGAAATTGAAAACTTCCCAGATCGCGCGCTCCAGTTTTTCTTCGTCTACTTTCCCGGTGCAGAAAGTATCAACGCTCACGCTTACCGGTTCGGGATGGCCGATGGCGTAGGCGAACTGAACTTCACATCGGTCAGCCAAGCCGGAGGCGACGACATTCTTTGCCACCCAGCGACCCATGTAAGCGGCGCTGCGATCCACCTTCGTCGGATCTTTTCCTGAAAACGCGCCGCCACCGTGGCGTCCCATCCCGCCGTAGGTATCACAGATGATCTTGCGGCCGGTGATGCCTGCGTCGCCCTCGGGACCGCCAATTACGAACCGGCCTGTTGGATTGATCAAATAGGAAGTCTTCGAATCAAGCCATTCCGCCGGCATCACTTTCTTGATTAGAAGTTCGAGCAAGGTCTCGCGGACTTCTTTTTGTTTCACATCGGCGGCATGCTGTGAGGAGACAACCACGGTTGTGGCTCGCAGTGGCTTGTAGCCGTCATATTCGATCGAGACTTGCGTCTTTGCGTCCGGGCGCAGCCAGGGAATTTCGCCGGCTTTGCGCAATCGCGTGAGCTCGCGCCCGAGCTTGTGGGCGAAAGAGATAGGCGCAGGCATCAGCTCAGGGGTTTCATTGCAGGCAAAGCCGAACATCAAACCTTGATCACCAGCGCCCTGTTCCGCAGTGGCTTTCCCATCGGCTGCTGCTTCATCGACCCCTTGCTTAATATCGCGCGATTGCTCGCTCATTTCGCAGATCACTCGACAAGTGTCGGCATGAAAAATGCAATCGCCGTTCACATATCCGATGTCCCGTATGCCGGCGCGGACCTGCTCCTCAAAATCAAACTTCGCGTTGCTTGTAATTTCGCCTGCGAGTACGACGAGGTTGCCTTTTGCGAGGGTTTCGCAAGCGACGCGACTCAATGGATCTTGCTCGAGACAAGCGTCGAGAACGTAATCGCTGATGGTATCGCAAACTTTATCGGGATGGCCTTCGGTGACGGATTCGGATGAAAAGATGTAACGGCGAGACATGATTTTAAGAAGATGATTCGTTAAAAGTTACAACGTTAAAATTGGATTAGCCCAGGGACGCGTTCCGCCGTTGTAACGATTCAACGTTTCTAACGATGTCACGCCGTCGAAAGACATATTGACCAATCATGATGCGTAGATATATCGTTGGCTACTCCGATGGCGTCAACCATTAATTTATTGCGACTTCTGGCCGACCCGACCCGGGTGCGTTTGTTGCTGCTTTTGGAGCAGGAAGAACTCTCGGTGGCCGAGTTGCAGCAGATTCTGGGAATGGGCCAATCGCGCATTTCCAGTCATCTCGCCCAATTAAAGCGGGCGGGTGTCGTTTCCGATCGTCGCGTAGGTAAAAATGTGTATTACGGCGCGAACCATCACGGACGGAATTCACAGCGAGAGCGCGTTGAAGAAATTACCCGTTTGCTCACCCGCGAACTGCCGGAAACATCGCGCGATCGGACCAGTCTGAAGCTTGTTCTGCACAAGCGGCAGGACAAGGCGCGCAAATACTTCGACGAGCTGGCCGGCAAGTTTGGGCGGAGTTATGTGCCGGGCCGCTCGTGGAAAGCGCTGGCGCACACGCTCATTACCTTGCTTCCGCCGCTGACAGTGGCCGACCTGGGCGCAGGCGAGGGGACGCTTTCGCAGTTGCTGGCCAAAAACGCACGTAAGGTCATCGCCATCGACAATTCGCCGAAGATGGTTGAGTTCGGGGGGCAGCTAGCAAAAAAACACGGAATCAAGAACCTCGAATACCGGCTTGGCAACATTGAAGATCCGCCGATTGCGAAAAACAGCGTCGATCTGGCAATCTTGAGTCAGGCGTTGCATCATGCCATTCATCCCCAGCAAGCTGTCGCTGCGGCCCACGGGATTCTGAAACGCGGTGGCCGGCTGGCGATCCTCGATCTCTTGAGCCACCGATTCGAACGAGCCCGAGACTTATATGCAGACCATTGGCTTGGGTTCAGCGAAGTGCAATTGCACCAATTCCTTGAAAAGAGCGGCTTCCGGCAAATCGAAGTGAGCGTTGTATCGCGGGAAAAGCAGGGCCCGCACTTCCAAACCGTCCTCGCTACCGGCATTAAGTGAACGCCGCGGCCAGTTCGTGTGTCAATGCTGTGGGCCGTTGACTTATGGTCTCGACCGACAAATCTGCAGCCATGACCGGCTTCTTCGACGAAGTGAAGAGGCGCAAGGTGTACCAGGTCGCGGCGGCCTATATCATTGCTGCTGGTGGCATAATCCAACTGGCCTCTGCCGCGTTTCCGGCGTGGGAATTGCCAAACTGGGCGCTGCGTCTGGTGATCGTGCTGCTACTGATGGGCTTTCCAATAGCGCTGATCCTTGCCTGGGCGTACGACATCACCGCGCAGGGCGTTCGCGTGACGCCAACGCCAGCGGGGCCCAGGTCGCATCGTCGCCGAAACATAGTCATGCTTGTAATGACCGGAGTGGCCGTTTCCGCCGCCGCCGGGTTCTTTCTCCTGCCGCGCGTCTCAGCCTACAAGTGCGACAAGTCGATCGCGGTGTTGCCGTTTGAAAATCTGAGCGACGAAAAAGAGAACGCATATTTCGCGGACGGCATTCAGGACGACGTGCTCACCAATTTATCGAAGATTGGCGACCTGAAAGTGATCTCACGCACCTCGGTCATGCCGTATCGAGGGAAAACATCCAACGTTCGTGAAATCGGGAAGGCCCTGGGAGTTGGCGCCATTCTGGAAGGCAGCGTTCGCCGCATGGGCAATCGCGTCCGCGTGAACGTGCAATTGATCAACGCCGACACCGACGAGCACATGTGGGCGGAAGATTATGATCGTGATTTAACCGACGTGTTTGCCATTCAAACGGACCTGGCCCAGCAAATCGTGCGCGAATTGCAGGCGAAGCTGTCACCAATGGAGAAGGCGCAAATTGAACGCAGACCCACTGAAAACGGTGAGGCCTATCTGGCGTTCATGCAGGGACACGAGGTGTTTTATCGGGCTGATAAATTCCGCAGCAATACAGAAAAGGCTGAGCAGTTTTTTGACGAAGCAACGAAACTTGATCCAAAATTCGCCGGTGCATTTGCTGCATTGGCGCGAGTGCACGAATGGAGTTATCGCGACTTCGATCCAACGCCCGCGCGAAAGGAAAAAGCGCGAGCCGCAGCAGTGGAAGCGCTCCGTTTGCAACCGAACCTGCCTGAGGCCCATCTGGCGATGGGTTTTTATTACTACTATTGCGAGCGTGATTATCAGGGAGCGCTCAACGAATTCGCCATTGCGAAGCTGAGTTTACCAAACTCCCCGGAAGTTTATATGGCCATTGGTGCGATTGAGCGTCGCCAAGGCAAATGGAAGGAGTCCACGGCGAATCTGGAGAGGGCGGCATCGCTCAGTCCAAAGGACGCCTGGGTTTTGCAAAATCTTGCTGACAATTATTACGCAAACAGAAATTTCGAAACTGCGGAGAAGATCTTCGATCGTGCGATCGAGGCTGCACCCCAGTCATTGGGTCCGCGCGCGGAGAAGGCGAAGCTTGCGCTAGATTGGAAGGGAGATCTTAGCGTGATGGAGAAAGAGCTCACGCAATTGCCGGCAGGCGTCGATCCAGACGGTCTCGTCACGTTCTCACGTGTGCAGCTTTTGCTGCTGCAGCGAAAATTCCCGGACGCAATCGCGCTTCTAAAGCAATCGCCTCAAGACGTCTTTCACTATCAGCCAAGAGAATTTTTTGAGGGCGCGATTTATACGTTCTTGAATGATAAGGAAAAGGCGGTCTCTGCCTTTGAACGTGCTCGGCCAATCGCAGAAAAAGCCTTGCGGGAAAGCCCGGATGACGCGTCACGCCACGTAACCCTCGGATTCATTCTAGCCGGGATTGGTCAGAAGAACGCGGCCATTGCCGAAGGCAAACGTGCCGTCGAGCTTCTGCCCGAATCTCAAGACGCCTTCGACGGGCCAAAGATGAACGTCCATCTCGCTCAAATCTACGCCTGGACAGGCGAAAACGATCAGGCCCTTGAGCTTCTTGACCGCTCGCTGAACACCCCAAATGGGGTGACAGTTCCCTTCCTAAGACTCGACCCGATGTGGGACCCGCTGCGAAGCGATCCGCGATTTCAGGCTTTGATCGACAGGTACGCCGCGAAAGCTTAGGGCCGGATTCTCTATTCCACGGTCAACAGCGCCATCACACGAATGGCACAAGAAAAGGTCGCAAAGCGAACGACCACCATGTGGAATGAACGACGCCTTTCATTTTCGTGTCCATTCTTTGCCGTTGAACTATAGTCCCGGGCAGTCCAAATCTCTTGTTATGAGCGGCTTCTTCGAGGAAGTGAAACGGCGCAAGGTGTACCGCGTGGCGGCGGCTTACGTTATCGCTGCGGGAGGCGTCATCCAACTGGCGTCCGCTGCATTCCCTGCGTGGGAATTGCCAAACTGGGCGCTGCGTTTGGTGATCGCACTGTTACTGCTCGGCTTTCCGATCGCGCTGGTGCTTGCCTGGGCGTACGACATCACTGCGCAGGGTGTTCGCGCGACGCCAACGGTGGCGGCGCCCGGATCGCATCGTCGCCGGAACATCATCATGCTGGTGGCGACCGGCGTCATCATTTCCGCCGCTGCCGGGTTCTTTCTGCTACCTCGCGTTTCGGCGCACAAGGTCGACAAATCGATTGCCGTGTTGCCGTTTGAAAATTTGAGCGACGAAAAGGAGAACGCCTATTTGCGGACGGCATTCAGGACGATCTGCTCACGAACTGTGCGAAGATTGGCGATTTGAAGTGATTTCACGGACGTCGTGATGCCTATCGAGGAAAGCATCCAACCTTCGTGAAATTGGAAAAGCGCTGAGGGTTGGACGATTCTCGAAGGCAGGTTCGCCGCATGGCAATCGCGTGCGTGAATGTGCAATTGATCAACGCAGAGAACGACGAACATATTTGGGCGGAAGATTACGATCGCGAGTTGACGGATGTATTCGCGATTCAAACCGATCTTGCTCAAAAGATTGCGACTGAACTGCGGGCAAATTATCGCCAAGCGAAAAAGCGCAGATGGAACCAAGCCCACTGAAAACGGCGAGGCCTATCTCGCTTTTGTCCAGGCACATAATCTCCAGAACGCCGTCGAGGACTTCGGAAAACTCAAACAAAGCGAGCAGCTTTATGCGCGCGCCGTCGAGCTCGACCCAAAATTTGCGCTGCTCTTGCGCGCTACTCGCAGTTGGAAAGTTGGATCTTCTCACATCTACGAGCCCACTCGGGAACGGCGCCAAAAGCGCGCTCTCGCCGAGCAGGCACTGCAATTACAGCCTGACTGCCAGAGCGCACCTAGCCATGGGTTTTCTTATTATTACGGCGACAACAATTACGATGCGGCGCGAAAGAATTCGAAATCGCCCGGCGCGGTTGCCTAACGAATCGGAAGTTTATCTCGCCTCGGCGCGATCCAGCGCCGCCAGGGCAAATGGGCCGAATCGACTGCGAACCTGAAAAGTCCGCCAGTTTGAATCCGAAAGACAGCTGGCCGCTGCAGCAGCTGCTAACAATTACCAGGTGCTGCGGAACTTCGATGCGGCCAACAAAACATCGACCGCGGGCTCCAAATTAATCCAACAGAGGTGGGACTTTGGAGACCAAGTCCAAGCTGGCTTTCTTCGAAAAAGGCGATCTGAGCGTCTCGGAGAAAGCATTTCAGACGGTGAAATCGATGCCGATGAGACGACAAGGACAACTTAGGATCGCCGGCTCGCGCGGACGTCTTTGTTTTGGAACGGAAATAAGGAAGGATTGCGCGAAGCGAAAGCCTGCCGGACGATCTCCTCGCCGATTCACCCGCAGCCTTGTATAGCAAATATTTTCTCATCGGCTTTGCGCGAAAGCGCTTCAGGACGAACCGGCGCGCGAGCCGCCTTCCTAAAAGCAAAGACCTCCTCGAAGCGCAGCTGAAAGAAAGTCCCGATCGCCGACATGCATATTCAGCTCGCGAAGGTTCTCGCCCATCTCGGAGAAAAGATGCCGCGTTAGCTGAGCGCGGCGGCCACCGAATTGCTTCCGGAGAGCAAAGACGCCCTTGGCGGCCGGAAATTGCGGCTGGGGCGGCTGAAGTTCACGCCATTCTTGGCGACAACGGTCGCGCGATTGAAATCCTGGACGGATTGTTGAGCCGGCCCAGTGCTGTCACGGTCAGGCCTGAAGGTAATCCGATTTGGGATCCGTTGCGAAGCGATCCGCGTTTTCAGGCGCTGCTGCAGAAATACGGTGGTAAAGCCTAGCCGGGGACAGGATTCGCAATTCTGCAAAGAGCGTCTGACACATTTATCTCATATGATTCATGCGTTTTAAATGTGCCTTTTTCTTTCTCGCCCTTGCCGCAACCGCACAAGCGGATTGGACGATTCTCTCGACCGCGTCCGAGCCGGGACGCGACGGCCTGGTACACAGACATGTTGTTCTGGAAAACCCCGTTGGCAGCGAACGCATCACCGTTGATCTCGCAATTTTTTCTACAAAGTCCTGCACACTGCGTGTCCTTCAAAATGAAGGTGGTGCAGACGGTCTTGGCGAGATGATGAGACATGAAAAATGTCTGGCCGGTGTAAATGGCGGGTACTTCGATGAAAACTTCGCGCCGCTCGGTTTGCGAATCGCGAACGGGCAAATGATCGCTCCGCTACAGCGTGCACGGTTGATCACGGGTGTGCTTGTCGCTTCATCGCGCGGGGTGCAAATCGTGCGCTCCCGAGAATTTTCGCAGCGCCGCGGGGTGGCTGCAGCAATTCAGTGCGGGCCGTTTCTTGTTGATCGAGGTCAGCCCATTGGCGGTTTGAACGATTCGCATCTGGCCCGACGGACTTTTGCGGCGACGACAACGGGCGATCGCGCGTTGGTCGGCGTTTGCTCGGGGGTTTCGTTGGCAGAATTGGCGAAGATCCTTGCGACAACGTCTCTCGCTGAGGATTTTAAAATTGAACGCGCGCTAAATCTCGATGGCGGATCGTCGACCGGATTTTGGTTCGCTCGGGAAAACAGCAGCGCATTTTCAATTTCGGAACAGAAACCCGTGCGCGATTTTGTAGGGGTTGTGCCAAAGTAGTTTGCGCCGTCATTCCGAGCGCAGTCGAGGAATCCCGTTGCGTTACCTTTAAGCTTCCAAGACGGGATTCTTCGACTCCGCTTTGCTCTGCTCAGGATGACGGATACTGCAAACCGCGTAATCTAAATTCACATGCGTACATTCGGCGGCTTTAGATCTGAGGATAGATTTTTCTACGGCGAGATTCGTGGCGACGAAGTTCACGTCCTAAAAAATCCGTTTTGGGTCGACATCGAGCCGACCGGTGAGATTGTCCGCCTAACAAGTGTCGTTGTCGATCTTCCCGTGGCGCCGTCGAAGTTGATCGCGGTTGGTTTGAACTACGCAGACCACATTGCGGAAATGAAGCGGACCACTTTGGGTACGCCCTTGATCTGGTTCAAATCACCGGCCTCATTGTTGCCACACGATGGCACGATTGAAATTGCATTCCCCGATCACCAAACGGATTTCGAAGCGGAGTTGGCAGTCGTCATTGGCAAGTCCGCGAAAAATGTCCTCGCAGAGCGGGCGCTGGATTTTGTCTTCGGTTACACAATTGGTCTCGATATCAGCGATCGGGACTTACAAAAGACGGAGAAGCAATTTGGCCGTTGCAAATCATTTGATACCTACACACCGATTGGGCCCTTTGTTTATGCCGATGTCGATGTGAGCGATGTTTCCCTTGAGTTGCGGCAGAATGGAGAAGTGCGCCAGAGCACGCGTACCAGCAAAATGATTTACTCGATTGCACAAATTATTTCCTTCGCCAGTCAATCGCTCACACTCTTACCGGGCGATGTCATCTTAACTGGAACGGCGGCTGGCGTAGGTCCAATTCATCCGGGGGACGAACTTGAAGCAGCAATCGATGATTGGCCGCGTTTGCGGAACAGCGTTGCGATCGCCCGCGATCGTGGTCGCACATCCGATGGAACACGTCCAACGAATATAATGTGAAAGACTTGCCTTACGTCCTGCCTCTGGTGATATTGGAAGTAGGGCACACTCTCAGGGAGCAAAAAAGTGAAAAGTTTTGCTGGACTCGCCAGTCGTGATTTTGCGATAAAGACACTCCTGTACCGCAATGGTTCCATCAAATTGCTGATTTAACAAAACTATGAAAACACCATTCATCGCCTCTGTCTGCTTACTAGCGCTTGTACTAACATCCGTGGCGCAATCTCCGCCACCTGTGCAATCTCAGCCCGGAGCTCCCGGTACGAGTCCCGCAGCACAAGCGCCGACAAATCCCGCCGCCGTAAATCCGCTGCGCCCATGCAGTCGCCGGCTACGAACGTGCCGCAAGGGCAGCAGCCTGCGGTGCCAGGAGCATCCATTCCTGTCACGCTAAGCCCGGCACCGGGAGCCGTGACCAGCCCCGCTGCGGCCACCGGAACCAGTCCGGCTGCGGCTACGGCGACCAGTCCGTCCGCAGCCGTCTCTCCCGCTGCGGAAGCACAACCAACAGGTTTTCTCGCCAGCAACTGGTTAATCAGCAAGTTCCACCAAGGCGGGCCCGTGATGTGGCCGATTCTGATTGTGTCAATTATAGGACTCACTGTGGTGATCGAACGATGCTTTTGGTGGACCGGCCGATGGTTCCGACGCGATCCCAAACGCATTGAGAAGGTGTTTACTGCGATCGAGCAGGGAGATACGACAGAGGCCTCCAGGCTTTCCCGTGGATCACGCGACCCGGTCCTGCGAATGATGTGGAACGGCCTCAATCATCAACACACTTCGCTGCAAGGCGCGTTGCAGGTCGCGGCCGGTATCGAGATCAAGCGGGCCGGTCGATTCCTGGTGGTCATGGACACGCTTGTGACTTTGGCGCCGTTGCTCGGTCTGTTGGGCACGATCACCGGTCTGATCAGGTCGTTCAGTTTTCTGGGCAACGAAGAACTCGCTGTACAAGCCGTCACCGGCGGTATCGCCGAAGCGCTAATCGCCACAGCGTGCGGTCTTGGCATCGCGATCTTCGCGTTGATTCCGTTTAACTTTTTCACTTCGCGTGTGTCTAACTTAGAGTTCGAACTGCAAACCGCAGCCACGAACCTGGAAGTGATGCTCGAAGCACAACACAAGGAGCCCAGGGAGCACAGAGGAGTGGAGATCGAGCACGGTACACCCGCCTCGGCAACCCGGTCTTCAATTTAGGAATTTTCCATGCACGTCACCTCACCTGTTCCTCACAAGAAAGCGCGGATCGAGATCATCCCGTTGATCGATATCATGTTCTTTCTGCTCGCCAGTTTCATGATGGTGAGCTTGAGCCAGGTGCACATGAAAGGAATTAAGGTGAACCTGCCCACGGGCAGTTCGGGCGAGACACAATCAAAACGGGATTACATCAGCGTCTCGGTCGATAAGGATGGCCATTATTTTTTCGACAAAAATGAAATGAACGAGGCTGACATGCAGGCGCGCCTGATCCAGGTGCACCAATCAGATCCGGACGCAAAAGTGTTCGTCCGCGGCGATCGCGACACTGTCCATGGAAACGTTGTTCATTTGCTGGATATGCTCCGGTCGGCAGGGTTCTATAAGATTTCATTCGAAATTAAGAGCGAGGCGCTAAAGGGGGTGCCGGCCCCCGGCGCGTGATGTAACTATGGCAGACGAATTACCAAAACCACTGCTTTATCGGCCACCCGCGGCCTGGTATTTCTGGAGCTCTCTTGGTGCTGCATTGGCGATTCACCTTACAGCGGTTGCGCTTGCTCAGAAACGCGAGGTCGCGGCTGAAGTGCCTCCTGACATACCGACAGCTGTCGTGGAGGCAACACTTCAGGCCAGTGAAGAACCTACCCCGCCACCGGAAGACATTCCCCTGCCGGAGCCTCCGCCCCCGCCCGAGATCCAGCCGGAGTACGTGGAAGAGACAACCCCTCCGCCAAAGAAACCGCAGGCGCAAAAATTCACCCCCATTAAGGCGCCGCAAGCTGCCGGTCGTCCTGGTACTATGTCAATCTCCTCAGCGAAAGCTCTGGCCACTTATGCGCCGCGTCCGCAGTACCCGTATGAGGCGCGTTCACGACATGTTACTGGCAGCGGAGTCTGTGTCGTCGAGGTCGGTCCAAGCGGCAGCGTAACCGGCGCTTCGATGGCATCAAGCATCGGAAATCCTATATTGGATAACGCAGCAATGAGTGCCTTTCGGCAATGGCGGTTTAAGCCGGGTTCGGTTTCGAAGGTCAAAATTCCCATCACGTTCACGATGACGGGCGCCCAGTACTAAAAATCCCCAGGAGTTTAGCGTATGAGAGTCTCTTCACCGGTTCCGCACAAGAGAGCGCGTATTGAGATCATCCCTCTGATCGATATCATGTTCTTTCTACTCGCGAGCTTCATGATGGTGAGTCTGAGCCAGACGCACATGAAAGGGATTCGGGTGAATCTGCCGGCTGCAATTGCTCCGCCCCCAAGCCCGGTAAAAGACTATGTCTCCATCAAGATCCGTGAGGGCAACGTCGTTACTTTTGACAATCAAATCGTGACCGATGACCAGGTGTTACCGCGGCTTTTTGACCTTCACCGGGGAAATCCCGAAATTAAGGTCTCAATTAGCGCGGACTTAATGGCCATGCATGGTGACGTGATTGCCGTTCTTGACAAAGTGCGGTCCGCGGGAATCAACAAGGTTGGTTACCAGATCAGGGCGGCGGGCGCTCAGGGTGCTCAGGGCGCCCAGCCTCCGGGAGCTCCTCCGCCACCGCCCCCGCCGGCACCAAAGCCCTAGACTTCGCCGCAAAGCGTCGACAGTTTGGCTTGCAATTTGCGAATCGCCTTTGCCCGGTGACTGATATCGTTTTTCAGTTCTTCGGGCAGTTCGGCAAAAGTTTCTTCGAATCCATCTGGAATAAAGATCGGATCGTAGCCGAATCCGTGTGAGCCGCGCGGTCGTTCGGTGATTTTTCCTTCTACGACTCCTTCGACTGTCGCAAGGATCCGGCCATCGCGCGCAATCGCCAGGACGCAACAAAATCGCGCGCGGCGCCGATCGCTCTTCGCATCAACTCGCGCAAGTTGCCTAAGTAACTTGGCGATTTTTTCTTTGTCGCTCGCATTCGCGCCTGCGTAGCGTGCGGAATGAATTCCGGGCGCGCCTCCCAAAGCTTCGACTTCCAGTCCTGAATCGTCCGCGATTACCAAGCCGGGCAATTTTTCTGATACGGCGATCGCTTTGAGCTTCGCATTTTCTTCGAAGGATGTTCCACTCTCCGTTATTTCGGAAATTTCGGGATGCGCGGTCAAATCCCGTACAGCCAAACCTGATCCGAGAATTTGTTCAATCTCGCGCGTTTTATGCGTGTTACGCGTCGCCACAATCAATTGCATGCGCGTTTGACAGGATTCAGGGTTAACCACTAATCCACACTGATGACTGCAAGTAACGGAAAGTTATGAGCGTGAAGAGATTTTTTGTGAATTCGTATTCATTCGTGTCCATTCGTGGTTGAACCATGGACGAGCGCCGCAAACCGTACCCATTCGACCAGTTCGAACCAAAATGGCAGGCTATCTGGGAAGAGCGACAGCTTTTTCACGCGCCCAATCCCGGTGAGAAAGGTTTCGATCACGCCAAACCAAAATTTTACGTCCTCGACATGTTTCCCTACCCGAGTGGCGCAGGCCTGCACGTTGGCCACCCCGAAGGGTATACTGCCACGGATATCATCGCGCGTTACAAGCGCATGCGCGGATTCAATGTCTTGCATCCGATGGGATGGGACGCATTCGGCCTCCCCGCGGAGCAATACGCGATCAAGAGCGGCCAGCACCCGGCGATCACTACGCGCGAAAATATTGCGAGCTTCAAGAACCAGCTCAAGCGAATTGGTTTTTCCTATGATTGGCAGCGTGAGATCAACACGACCGATCCACGTTATTACAAATGGACGCAATGGATTTTTCTCCAGATTTATAATTCCTGGTTCAATTCGGCCACAAATAAAGCCGAGCCCATTTCGACCTATTCGGGCAAAAATCCGGATGAAGTCCGCCTTGCTTATGTCGCGGACGTGCCGGTGAACTGGTGCCAGGAGCTCGGTACTGTTTTGGCTAATGAAGAAGTCGTTGACGGAAAAAGTGAGATTGGCGGATTTCCGGTCGTGCGGCGACCGATGCGTCAATGGATGTTGCGGATTACAGCCTATGCAGAGCGGTTGCTAAACGAACTCGACAAACTCGATTGGCCCGAGGGAATCAAATTACTCCAGCGCAATTGGATCGGTCGCAGCGAAGGCGCGCTGATTAAATTTCAGATTTCGAACTTCGAGTCTCAAATTATCGAGGTATTCACCACGCGCCCTGACACACTTTACGGCGCTACTTACATGGTGATTGCTCCCGAGCATTCGCTGATCGATCTCATTGTCAGTGAGGAGCAGTGGCCAGCGGTTCGGGAGTATCGAGAAAAGACGGCCCGCAAGAGTGACCTTGAAAGGGCCGAGATGTCGAAGGAAAAGACCGGTGTCTTTACCGGTGCTTATGCCGTAAACCCTGCGAACGGTGAGCGCATCCCAATCTGGATTGCTGACTACGTGCTGCTCGGCTATGGGACGGGCGCGATCATGGGTGTGCCCGCACACGACGAACGCGATCTGGAATTCGCCAGAAAATTCGATCTGCCGATTGTCGTTGTCGTCCAGCCACCAGGGGATGAACCGGCAGTCGGATTTACCGGTGAAGGCGTCGCAGTCAATTCGCCAATTATCAACGGCCTAACGAGTACGGATGCGAAGAAAAAAATCACTGCATGGCTGGAGGAACGCAGCCTGGGCAAAGGTGCAGTCAATTACAAATTACGTGACTGGCTTTTTTCCCGGCAGCGTTACTGGGGTGAACCGTTCCCGATTATCTGGGAGGATGGCAATCACCGTTCGTTAGGCGAAAGCGAACTTCCTGTCGTGCCGCCGCCGCTCGAAGATTATAAGCCGACCGGGACCGGCGAGCCTCCGCTGTCAAAGGCGAAAGATTGGATTCGTTATTCCGAAAAAGCGACGCGCGAAACGAACGTCATGCCGCAATGGGCCGGCTCATGTTGGTACTACCTGCGGTTCTGCGATCCGCACGATGATCGGCGTTTCGTTGGAGAACAGGCCGAACGCTACTGGATGGGCGGCGAGAGGCAGGGTGGTGTCGATCTGTACGTTGGCGGCACCGAGCACGCGGTCCTGCATCTGCTTTACGCGCGGTTCTGGCAAAAGGTGTTGTTCGATCTCGGTTATGTCTCGAAGCCGGAGCCGTTCCAGCGGCTGGTCAATCAAGGAGTCATCCTGGGCGAAGATAATCAGAAAATGTCGAAATCGCGCGGGAACATCGTGAACCCGGACGACGTGATCGACCAGTACGGCGCCGACGCTTTTCGTTGTTACGAGATGTTTATGGGACCCCTGGAGCAAATGAAACCGTGGAACATGCGCGGCGTGGAGGGCGTATCGCGTTTTCTTGCGCGCGTCTGGCGTTTGTTCATGACCGAGAATCAGAGCGGCGACTGGGTGTTATCCGGGAAAATCAAAGAGGTCGACCCAGACAAGGCACAGCAAAAGGTAACACATGCCACCACCAAGAAAGTCACTGAGGACATCGAGTCATTCTCGTTTAACACGGCAATTTCGCAGATGATGATTTTCGTAAATGCGTTCACTGGCGCCGAGACGATTCCCTTGACATCAATGCGCGCCTTTCTGGTTTTGCTCAGTCCATTCGCGCCGCATATTGCCTCCGAGTTGTGGGAGAAATTGAGCGCGAAGTTTACGGATGCGCGCGGCGATATCACCGAACAGCCTTGGCCGACCTACGATGAGCGGCTACTTGTCGAAGACGAGGTGGAAATCGTCCTTCAGATTAATGGAAAGGTCCGTGATCGAATGAAGATGTCGATCCTTGCAACGGATGAACAAATGAAAACCGCCGCGTTGTCGAACCCGAAAATTCAAGACCGCATTGCTGGCAAGGCTGTGCGCAACGTGATTGTGGTCCCGAAAAAGCTTGTAAACATTGTCGTTGATTAATTCAACGAAACGGTATGTGGAAGGAGTTTAAGGAGTTTGCGGTTAAAGGAAATGCCGTTGATCTCGCGGTGGGCGTGATTATTGGCGCCTCCTTTGGGGGAATAGTAAATTCACTTGTCAAAGACATTCTCATGCCGCCGGTAGGATTACTCACCGGTGGCCTCGATTTCTCCAATAAATTTCTCATCCTCAAGGCCGCACCTGGCAGCGGCTCCTTTAATACTCCGGCCGAGGCGGCCAAGGCAGGCGCAGTCACTTGGAATTACGGAAATTTTATCACTCTTATAATCAATTTCGTCATCGTCGCCTTCTGCATTTTCCTCGTAGTCAAAGCGATGAACAGATTAAAAAGGCCATCGCCAACTGCCGCGCCAGTTTCGAAGGAGTGCCCGGCGTGCGCCATGACGATCCCGATTAAGGCGGGACGTTGTCCGCATTGCACCACCGAACTCTCGCAGACCGCCGCACGTTAGCATTGTAGCTGGCTTCGTTGGGTACCACTGTAAAAGGTTGCAATCTCGAAGAGTCTCCTCTTGGTAGCGGCTGTTTCCCTAGGGAATTTTCGTAAATTATTGCTTGCCCTTGGCGCATTCGCCTGTTATGGAGACCGCCAATGCCAAACCGCCTTAACCTTGCGGTGGCAGCAGCTGGCGCCTGTTTAATTGTTGGCTGTGCCACGGAGTCGAAACCGAATCTTAGCAGAGGCCGCGTACCGAACGTACGCACTACTGCCTATACGCACAGTGAAGGAAGCGGATGCCACAACGCAGTCGGCTGTCGTCTTTCCGGTGGCAAAGTGATGAGTGCTGCGTCTGATTGGTCGCGTTATCCGCTCGGCACGCGGTTTCGCATCAACTCGACAAACGAGGAATACATCATTGACGATTATGGATGGGCACTCGTTGGGACTGATACCATCGACCTGTATAAGCCAAGCCGACTGGAAATGAAACGCTGGGGTGTCCGCCGCGTGGACATCGACGTCCTGCAATGGGGATCAGAGGAACAAAGTTTGAAAGTCCTCGCACCGCGCTGCAAACATCGCCGGGTGCAGCAGATGGTGACAGCTCTTCAGAAAAAGAAGGGGAAAACTACCGTCGCGCAAACTTCCCCTCCTCGCAGTTCGCTCTGATTCGTGTGATAGAGTAACGTGCCAGGGCGCGTCGGACGGCCCGGCAAGCTGTCCCTACCATTCGCTTTGATTTAAGGCCAATCGCGCCGCATTTTCCCCGCGCATGAGAATATTCGTTGTTGGCGGTGCCGGCTACATCGGAAGCGTTTGCGCCGAGCTATTGCTGGATGAGGGCCACGAAGTAGCCATTTTCGATAATCTGATTGAAGGACACGGGCGCGCGGTCGATTCACGCGCTAACTTCTTTCAAGGCGAGTTAGGTGACGGCCCGCGAATCCAGGCTGCTCTGTCCAGTGCGCGCCCGGACGCCGTGATGCATTTTGCAGCAAACGCGCTCGTCGCGGAATCAATGAGCAATCCGTCGAAGTATTTTCGCAACAACATTTGCAACGGGTTGAATCTGCTCGATGCCATGGTCGCAACTGGCGTTCAGCGAATCGTTTTTTCCTCGACTTGCGCGATTTTCGGACTGCCTGAGCGGGTGCCAATCGAGGAAACCACGCCGGCGCGTCCGATCAATCCATACGGCGAATCGAAACTCGCTTTCGAAAAAATCCTGCACTGGTACGATCGGATCCATGGACTAAAGTTTGTATCATTGCGTTACTTCAACGCAGCTGGGGCCACGAAGAACTTCGGTGAAGATCATCGACAGGAGACACATTTGATCCCCAACGTGCTTAAGGTCGCGCTGGGCCAAAAACCGAATGTCGAAATTTACGGCACTGATTACGAGACACCCGACGGAACATGTATTCGCGACTACATCCACATTGTGGATCTGGCGCGGGCACACATCCTGGCGCTCGGCGCAGCCAATAGCGCCTTTTATAACCTCGGTACGGGAGGCGGCTCCAGTGTTCGCGAAGTAATCGGGGCCTGCGGCAAAGTCACCGGACGAAACATCGCCACCATTGAAAAGCCGCGCCGGCCGGGCGATCCGCCTCGGCTCATCGCTTCTTCAGAAAAGATTAAGAAAGAACTCGGTTGGCGACCGCAGTTCCAGTCGTCGGAAGCGATTATCGAAAGCGCATGGAAATGGCACGAGAAATTTCCACGCGGCTACCAGGATTAATCTGTAGAGTCCTCTGTCCTCAGCGGAAGTTACTCGCCGCCTAAGGCGGCATGCGCTGAGGACAGCGCACACTACAGCAAGGAAAAATTCGGCTTCGAATTTTTCGTTTTATTGCTGCATAACGCAGCGGTGACAGCTACTTCAACGTCTACGATGTCCAGGTCGCCGAGATCGCCGTTTCGCGCTCGAAGCACTTGAACGTTTTCGTTTCGGGGGGCCCAGACGTTGGGATCGGTCGGGCCGAACAGCAGGATGCAGTTTGCGCGGGCAGCCGCGGCCAGGTGCGAGATTCCGCTGTCGTGCCCGATGAAGATTGAGTGCTCAAGCACTCCGGCCAGATGAGGCAGCGGCAAATTTTTTGCGAAACGGACATCCTGGTCCTTCCAAATGGTTTCCAATTGCGCGGTCTGCGCCTTGTCTGCTTCGCCTGAAATGACGATCAGAGAAGGGCGCTTTTCGACGTGCCAATGCTCTCTTGCGAATAACCCGATCCAATTTTGCAGCGGCCAGTTCTTGTCCTTGCTGCCACTTCCAGGATGAATGGCGATGATCGGTTGCGATGGAGTCTGAAGGAACTCGCGGCCGAACTGGCGATCTTCTTCGGAGAGGAAGATTTTTTCAGCGAGATCGGCAACTCTAATTCCGAGTTCTTCGATGGGTCGCGCGAGCTGACTCGCCGCATGGCCGCCGGTTTCGACAATCTTGGCGGGCCCGCCAAGCAGATTTCTAACGCCACACCGGCGGAGGTTGTTTTCAAAGATCTGGTCCGGGTCGTACAGATAGCTGATGATCAAATCGAAACTCGCGAAATAGTCTGCCAATTCTGCTGAGATCTCTGAATTCTTCGCGAAGAAGCTGGAGAGAGGTCCGTATTCGATTGATCGAACTGCTTGCGCATAGAACCGATTTTCCGCGAGCACCGCGATGTGCTTGTAACCAAGAATCTCAATGTGCGCATCAGGGTAGGTGTTACGGAGCGCCTTGAGCGCTGGCAGGGTAAGAATGAAATCGCCCATCGCGCCGCCGCGGATGACCAGAATGCGTTGGAACATAGACTTTCCGTCTGCGCCCATCGGTTTTCAACCGACTGAGTCCCAGAAACGGAAGAACATCTCTGCTCGGCGCACAGGGCAAAGCCCTATGTTCCTAATACCGCGTGAAGGCGAACGTGAGAATCACGCAGCCGTAAATCAACGCGATGGCGTGCAGAAAGCGCCAGCGAAAGACGCTCCTTGTGCTCCAATTAATTTGATCCCGCAGCACATAGGGAATGGCCACCCAGAACAAACCGGCAAGAATCAGCAAATAAGCGAGCACCGTTAACAACAACCGGCTTGGCTCGTAACGGAGAAACGCCGCGTCGAGCAGTGGCTCTGCGGCCAGCAGACAAAGAATTCCGAGAGCGCGCACCGCGAGGAATTCTCCAACGAAACGCAGCACGAGTCCGTAGCCGATGGGCAACGCAATGAGCAGGGGACGCCGAAATGCGGAGAATTCACCCATCTGGATGGTGGCGAGCAGCCAGAAAGTCCATACAAGACAAATCGTTAGCAGGAATACTCCGGCCACGTGGGACCGGGGAAACTTTTGTGCAACGCCGGTAAGGTTCGGTTTTAATAAACCGGGCAGACTGATCAAGACGAGAAATACGCCTGCGATGATTCCAGCAGCTTGTAAAGAGAGATGGTAAATCACTGGCGGTGAACGTGCGGTACGGCGGATTCGTCCCGCCGTACGGCGGGCGAATTTTCAACTCGCCGTCCGGTGGATGCAACTTGAAAAGTGTCGGGATCTTTCAGGAGCGGCGTCCCGTACAAGCTGAATCCGTTGGCGCGTTGCACATGTACATCAACAATTTCTCCGATCAGTTTTTCGTTGCCTTCGAACACCACAATCTTGTTTGTGCGTGTTCGGCCCATCAACCGCGTTGGATTGGTTTTGCTCGGACCTTCGCAAAGAACTTGAGCAACGCGACCGACCAAACGTTCACCACAGCGGCGTGTCGATTCGTTGACAACTTGGAGCAAATCCTGATTGCGCCCTTCTTTGATGTGCTCATCGATTTGATCAGGCATTTCCGCGGCTGGCGTATGGCGGCGCGGCGAATAGCGAAAAACGAACGCGTTATCAAACTGGAGTTCGTCAACTAAATTGCGCGTCTGTTTATAATCCTCTTCGGTCTCACCTGGAAATCCCACGATGATATCGGTGGTAATCGCGATACCCTCGCGTGCGTGCCGGATGCGGCGAACAAGATCGACATATTTCTCCGCCGTGTAGGCTCGGCGCATCGCTTTGAGAATTCTGTTGGAACCGGATTGCAGTGGCAGGTGAATGTGCTCAGCCACCTTTGGCAGACGCGCAATCGCGTCGATCAAATCGTCACGGAAACCAATGGGATGCGGGGAAGTAAACCGGAGTCGTTCCAAGCCCTCGATTTGATTAACCGCTTCCAGTAACTGCACAAAGGGACTTTTGCCATCGCGCTTCGGAAATTCGTGACGACCATACAGATTTACGATTTGCCCGAGCAACGTGACTTCCTTCACACCATGCGCGACCAGATCGCGCACCTCCCTCACGATCTCGTCGATAGAACGGCTGCGCTCCACGCCGCGCGTCTGCGGCACGATGCAAAATGTGCAATGCATATTGCATCCCTGCATGATGGAGACAAACGCCGTGGCCTGATTTGGTGCCAAGTGTTGGTCGCGAATCGTCGATTGCGAGCCTGGTTCGTCCGCCACGTCGACAATAGAAAAACGTAAATCGTCGATCGCACGATGCGCCGCACTGTGTGGTCGCGACTTGCTGCTCTTTTTGCCAACCAATTCTTCCACGTAATCCGCCACCCGATGGAATTTTTGTGTGCCAACGACCAGATCAACGTGAGGCAAATTTTTTAGCAAGAACGCGCCCCGCGCCTGAGCCATGCAGCCGAGGAAACCAAAAACCACATGGGGTCGCTCTTTCGCCATCCGCCCCAGCATTCCCATTTTGCCCAGTGCCTTTTGGTCGGCCATGTCACGAACGCTGCACGTGTTCAACAGCACGACGTCAGCTTCCGTTTCGTGCGCGACGCGTTCGTAGCCGCGTGCGATGAGCGAATGGGCCACTTGCTCCGAGTCGCGCTCGTTCATCTGACAGCCGTACGTCTTAATGAAAAATTTCGGCATTGAACGGGCGAAAACAATACACGCTCAAGCCGGGTGCGCCACGCAGAGATTATCCGCTTTTCATCATGGCGATTTTTCGGATTAAATCGCGACATGCCCGCAAAGAAAAACGAGCCTCCAGCAATCGGAATCATCGGCGGCAGCGGCCTGTATCAGATAGAAGAATTGCGCGACACCAGCGAACTCAACGTCGACACGCCATTTGGGCCACCCTCGGACGCGCTCGTTGGCGGAAAGATTAGCGGACGCCAGGTTTATTTTTTGCCGCGACACGGGCGAGGTCATCGGATTTTGCCGCACGAAATCAATCATCGCGCCAACATCTACGCGCTTCGCTCGCTAAACGTTCGTTGGATTATCTCGGTGGCGGCAGTGGGTAGTCTGCAGGAAAAATATGCGCCACGAGACGTGCTGTTACCCTCGCAGTTTTATGATCGCACGAGCCGACGCGGCACTCATACATTCTTTGGAGAGGGCATTGCAGCGCACATTGCATTTGCCGAACCGATTAGCACAAAGCTGCGCAATCTTCTGGCCGACTCAGCGAGATCTCTCGGCGTTACCGTGCATAACGGCGGCACCTACGTGAACATGGATGGCCCTGCTTTTTCCACCCGTGCAGAATCGGAATTCAATCATCGCAACGGTTTCGACGTGATCGCGATGACCAATCTACTGAGGCGAAACTGGCCGCGAAGCGGAGGTCGCATTCGCTACAATGGCGATGATCACCGATTACGATTGCTGGAAAGTGGAAGAGGAACCGGTCTCGGCAGAAATCGTCCTCAGCCATTTGATGGCGAATGCGGAAACGGCAAGGAAAGTGATCCTGCGTGAATCCCACAGATCCCGACTGAGCCGAATTGGCCGAGCATTTCGCCTTGAATACCGCGTTGATCACAGACCGCAAGCTTTGGCCAGAAACTACCACCGAAAACTGAAACCGATCTTGAGCGATTCTTTGGCGTGACTCAAAGTTCTCTGAGAAGACGGCCTGTCGTTTGATCGTCCCGCACAACGCCTCGATTTGGGATGCTTTGTGTGCTGCGGTTACAGTGATCCGTAGTCTAGCGGCACCCTTCGCCACGGTGGGATACCGAATTGCCGGAACGAGAAATCCTTCACCTTGCAGCGCAGCCGCAAGGTTGAGCGCCGCTTGCTCGTCACCGACGATCCAAGGGAAAATTGCGCTGCGAGCGCCACTTTGTTCTTCGTTTAATCCGGCACGCGGCAGAAGTCCCTGCATCAATCTAATTCTTTCCCAAAGCAAAAGTCTTCGCTCCTCGCCTTCTGGTGAGGCAAGAAAATCAACTGCGGCGAGTGAGGCTGCGGCGATTGCTGGCGGAGGCGCTGTGGAATAAATGAATGACCGGGCGCGGTTGATCAGCCATTCGATAAGCGTGCGCGCGCCGCAGATGTATCCGCCGCTCGCGCCGAGCGCCTTACTCAACGTTCCCATTTGAACATCGACTTCCTCGCTTACGTTTTCCTCCGCAGCGAGGCCACGTCCGTTTGGGCCAATCACCCCGATTGCGTGCGCTTCGTCGAGCATCAGCAACGCACCGAACCGTTTTTTTAATTTAACCAACCCGCGCAACGGAGCGTGATCGCCGTCCATTGAAAAGACGGACTCAGTGATGACGAGAACGCGCTTCGCCGGATGTTCGCGCCGAGCCCACTCAAGATGACTCGCCAGTTTTGCCAGGTGATTGTGCGGAAAGACGCGCAGGATTGCGCCGCTGAGTCTTGCGCCGTCGATGAGTGAGGCGTGGCAGAGTTTATCGAGCAGGACCACATCATTTTTGGTGACCAGGGCCGGAATCGTGCCGAGCGCCGCGGCATATCCGCTGCTGAAACAAAGCGCGGCTTCGGTTCCTTTCCATTTCGCCAGTGCGCCTTCCAAGCGCAGATGCGGCGATTGCGTTCCGCTGATTAGCCGCAAGCGCCGGCGCCGACGCCAAATTGTCGATCGCCGAAGTCGCGGCCTCGCGTAATCGAGGATCGTTTGCAGACCCAGATAATCGTTTGACGAGAAGTTAATGAAACGGCGGGCGCCGATTTCAACTTCGGGCCCTTGCGCGACGGTGATTTCGCGAAGATGCCGGTCCAACGAACGCGCACGCAGCGCCTCCAGGTCTTTTGCGAAAAGGTCCTCCATCACGAGCGATTGAATTGCGCCGCCAAGCAATTGAGAATCACAAAGTGAAAACGCGTTGCTTTGATCATATCGACTTACGAGTGAAAGACATGGCTGTGGCAAGAAAGTTTTACGGAAAATTCCTGCCGCAGCTTGGATTTGTTCAGGAAAACCGGGGCGATACTACCATACTTTTTATTCCGCCGGCGGCGATAGGCCGTCGGAATTCTTTTGCTTCTCACCGGACAAGAATCATAAGCCCAACCGGACACGCATCGCGTTCTGGGCAGATACTCGTGAAGAAGTTGATCGGCTTGCCCGGCTTGTGCGCAAAATCGGCGGCAAGAATCTGGAAGGCCCAGAGGTCTGTCGCGCCTACAGCCGCGGCTATTACGCCTGCTTTTTCGAAGATCCCGATGGTAACAAGCTGGAAATTTGCTGTCGGGAAAGTCCGATCATTGCCGGTTGAATTGTAGAGGCAGCTGTGCCGGTTGCGACCATGAAAGTTTTGCAGGCGACACGCCTGCCGCTACAGTCGGGAAGTGACCCACTTGAGAATGACCAAACCGGGGCACGAGCCTGCCATTTTGCAGGGCGCGCGTCGCGTTCGCTATCTCAAGCTGATCGCGCTCTTCAAAATCGCCAAGGGCGCGCTACTCCTGGTTCTTGGTGTTTCGCTGCTTTTTCTCAACGCGCGGACTCGCTGGATGGATGCGTTGTCCAATTGGATTGCGGACGAAATCCTGCTCGAGCATAGCAAGGCGGTCGCCTATTTGCTCCACAAACTGCAAGCGGTGCTTGCGGGCGGCACGCTGCGGGCCACGGGTCTTCTGGCGCTTTTTTATACGGCAGTTCTTTTCACTGAAGGAATCGGCGTTTACATGCAGCAACGCTGGGCGGAGTTACTCATGATTTTCGCGACTGCGTCGCTGATTCCACTTGAGGTTCGTCATCTTTGGCATCGGCCGGGGTTGGTGGGCGTGCTCATTCTGCTGGCCAACTGTTTCATTGTTTGGTTTTTGTATCGCGTGCTTAAGCGCGACAAAGGCAAAGTGCACGTCGCGCATCCGCCCGAACTGGTCGAAACACGTTAGTGATTCGTTTGTGGGCGCCGACACGCTCGTAAGAAGCGCGAGCGGCGATTTAGTTTTACGTCACATATCGAACTTGCGTGGTAATGAAGAAGCCGAAAATAGACGATAAACTGAGGCTGCAGGCGGATTTCGGAGAAACCGACGCGATCTGCGTTGAGGTCCTGAAAAATCCGGCTACCGAGGAAGGCGTTTTGCTCAAAGTGATGGCGCGCGGCCCATTCGAACAGGGCCAGCAAGTGTGGATAGTCGACAACGATGGATCGAAAGTCGGCGCCACGGTTGAAAACGTTCTTACGCAAACCGTCGATAGCGAAGTGACGCTTTCGACGGTTCTTCCGGCGTAATCGTGGTAGGGCCGGCGCGCGCCGCCGATCCAAATC
>JAALOD010000042.1 GCA_013372845.1 Candidatus Udaeobacter sp. | reverse complement strand
GGTATTTGTCGCACAGATCGCGCGTAAACGATCCGTAGAACACTTGACGGTCCGCCGGCGGAAGCGCCGGGGTGAACGCCGCAAAGTTAAAGGCAATGTAGTTCCCATCGCCCAACACAGAATTCGCGATTCCAGGGACGTTCCCCGGCGGAGTATAAAACGGAGAAGTCGCGACATTAGCAGCCGAATGCGGAGGTGGAGAGTTCGCGCTGAAGAACAAACTCGGGATCAAACGTTCACCCTGCACTCGACCTGGGAAGTTCGAGCTGCGAACGTCGAATCCTCCAAAGGGTCGGAAATTCCCGTTGGAAGAAATGTCGCGGTCACGACTGAACAGGCCACCCGTGCGCTGGTACATGTCGGCGATCACCACTATGTCCGTCTTGTCATCGCCGGTGCCGGCTTTCAACCATGCTTCCCATTCACCCATATCGTTGGATGCTCCCATGTTTGTGTTTCCGTACGTGCCACCGATCTCCAAGCCTCGGAACTTGTGGATCAAGAAGAAGTTGACCACACCAGCCACCGCATCCGCTCCGTACACGGCCGAGGCGCCGTCCTTGAGGATGTCAATGTGATCGATCATCGAGAAGGGAATAAGCTGAATGTCGTAACCGAAGAAAATAGCCCCCTGTGCGATGCGCTTGCCATCCACCAGGACCAGGGTCTCTTTCAGCAGCAAGCCGCGCAAATTGAGTTGCACGGTACCGTCACCGCCGTTGCTCATGTTCTGGTTGACCGTGCCGCCTGCTTCCTGTGGTATGAAGGTTGTTAGGTCGGTGGCATTACGGATACCCAGCTTCTCGATGTCTTGCGGCCGATAAGTGTCCACGGGATTCGGGCCGGTCTCTTCCGCCGTGGGAATGTTCGAACCGGTCACGATCACGCGCTCGACCTCAGCTTGGGGCGCCGGTGCCGCCGGATTAGCCGGAACGGCCGGTGCGGGCAACTGAGCGGATGCGCTTGATGCAAAAATTAAAGGTAGTCCAGCGCTTGCCGCGAAAGCGACGCGCACGAACTTGGTCAGCACTTTCTTTGTCATTAGTTTCTCCTTATGGTTTTGGGTTGCTGTGTGCGGATCCCGCACATCAGGCGGTATAACTCGGGACGCAGTTTTCTCCCTAGGCCAAAGAAACGAGGGTTTGGGCAACTCCTCGTTTTAGGCCTTTGGTTGAGTAGCGTACAGGTTCGCGTGACCGCGATTGCTATTCGGGAGCGGGTGTTAGGCGGTCAAACGCGCGCTGCGTCAACCAGCTCACGTCTGCCTTCGGATTTGAACCCGAAGGCGATCAAAAACTAGCTATCGTCCGGAGTCCACTGCTGCTGCCTGCCGCGACAGATCGCAGCGCGCCAGCCTGACATGTACCTGTGTCTGCAAGTTCGAATCAGCTGACTCTGCCATGGAGGCCGAGCGCCTACTTAGACATGTCGAATGTTGATTTGGTAAGCTCCACAAGCTCGGTTATCGAGCCGTTGGGAAATTTCTCTTTCACCAGAAATCGTGGAGCCTGTTTTGTGACGAACACCTCATAAGTTTCGGGACCGCTGCGCTTATCAATCCGGTACGAGACACGCACGGTCTCAAACGAGCCGGCCGGCACCGTGGTCGTCTGACTTTCACCGATTCGTACACTAACAAGCGAGTTTCCCGTTCCGGGATCATAAACATGAAATCGGAATTCCTGCCCCTCGACATATTTCTCGAGAGCCATAACAGCGGTCCAGTCTATGCGCTGATCTACAGTGTCATCAGCTACTGCCTCGTCGACTTCACGTTTCTTTAACGGTTCTTTCTGGGAAGTTATGAACCCAGTCACTCGATTGCCCTGGTAGGAGAGGTCGAACGCGGTGCGTGCCGCGCTGCCTTGCCCGAAACTGAGCTTTGCTGACACTGGACCAAACGTCGGCGAGGCGACGGCCTCCCAGGATTGGCTGAAACTCCCGATGACAAGGTTTGAGAAAATATAGTTTCGCAAGTCCGCGGATCTGCGTATCTGAATCCGGCTTCGGCCAACCTCCTTGCCGTCCACTAACGTTCGGAAAGAAAAGGATCCGGTTTGAAGCCTTCCGGCGTCAAGATCGGGTCGCGCGTCTTGTCCACTGGCTATCGCCAAGGTTAGACATACGATGGCGATGAAGCGCATTACGTTTTTTAGCATGTTCATGAGGTTGACCTCCAGCAAGTAAGCGCGCCTCCTTGCCTTGGGTTCTATTTGACTAGTGGACCAGAACGCCTCGCGCCGATTTCAGTTCAACATCTTCAACATCGCCATACTTAATACATTCTGGCCGTTCTTCACTGGCATCGTCGTGCACCTGTTAGCCGCTATGTTTCAGTTTGCACGGATTATTCTAGTGCCGCCCGAGTTATAACACCGATCTAGACTAACGCGCGGTTAGTCATCCAAGCTACCCTGGCTGTTGCCGATCGGCGGCGCCTTGCCGCAGAAACGCTCTATGCTTGCGCGGACTGATCGCCGCCAGATTTTCCGCCGAGGCTTTGCAAGAGTGATGGCAGTAGAGCCGCCAACCCTTCCTGATGGTCCGCGGTGGGGTCCACTTTCCCGGCCGGAGTCAGTTTATCCACGATCTTTGGCAGGTATTCAGCAAGGAAGTTCGACGCCAGAGTCGGATCCACTCCCATTCTTGCCGCGAGTGCACGAACTTGGTCGGAACCGAGCGCCTGTTGAATTTGATTGCTGGAAACCGGCTGGTTTTCACCCATGCCAACCCATGATGAGAATGCGTCACCCTGGCCACTCTGGGAAAATTTGTTGGCAAGGCCTTGCAAGCCTCCGCTCTGTGCGAGGAGACCGCTGAGAATCCCTATGAGCGGGGCCGCTTCGCCAGAAGCGTCACTTTTTCCACTGACTGCGCTGAGTATCGAATCAAGTAATCCCATAATTTTAATGCTCCTTTAGTTTGCGTTTGTTTTTCGAATAAAATTGGAGAGATGCCAATCTATCAAGACAGAGTATCGAAGCGGACTAAACATAAACAAGTCAAATTCAGGAGTCAGCGCCCACGCGTCTTACGTGTCATCGGAAGACTCATCATATCCGTTGCCGCGAACTGCAAACTCCACTTGCTCAGTATCGTGAAGGCGGCCGTAATCCACGGTCAGCCGGCCGCCACCGTGCTCGGTATACATCTCGACGAAACGTTCGCCGAAACGGACGTCGCGCCAGCTGTAATCCTTTTGCGTTTGAACTGAGGCCGCAATGACCGGATCGATTCCAACCACTGAGACAATAAACAGGATCCGGCTGGATTCGAGCGACTCGGGAGTTGCGCCAAAGAGAGGACTCGTCTCATCGATGGTGTGTCGCAAAGTCAAAGCCGCCGGGAAAACCGTGAGCCGATCGAAATGTAGTTTCAAAACGTAGAAGTACCTGAAATCTCCACCTTCGAGCAATGGTTCATCGCGCGAAAACATGATCCGGAATTCCGCTTCGACCATGCTGTGGTGATTTTCATTTCCTATGCGCACCATCAATGTCGGCTTTCCATTTAGTGGCGCGATCACGATTGAGTTGCTGAAGACGACGCGCGCAATCGGTCGCGAGAACCGAACAAAGATCAGCCCAGTCATGACCGCGAACAAAAAGATGCCGCTCATGATTTCAATCGTGGTAACGATGTGACCATACAGGGTTTGCGGATACATGTGGCCATAGCCCACGGTCGCCAGTGTTTGCACGCTGAAAAAGAAGCAATCATAAAACCAATACCCGCCAGTGGTGCCCGCAATACTATCTTGCTGGAAACTGTAGAGCGCTGCGAAAAGAAGGTTGAGTCCGACGTAAAGACTGGCGACAAACGCCGCGAACTGCCGCCAGCTCAAACCGAGCAACCAACGATAGACATCCCGCCACCTCCAGGCGTCCGTCCCGACTTTGACGAACTCGATTTGGCCGGCGTGGAGGGAAACGGGAATAGGTTTCCTTTTCATGTTCTCTTTAATCTGCAGTCATCGGCAATGGTCAACAAATCCGGCTATGGCCTTGAGGATCTGTCGATCGATCTCTTCCTGAGTTCTAATTGTCGCCTGAAGCTGGCGTTTCGGCACGCGCAAGGAATGGTCGCCTCCTTCAACGACGTGTAAAGCGTTTTGCGTTTTCATTTCGGCACGCACACGTTCAAGGAGATCCAAAGGGCAAAGCGGATCGCGCGTGCCTTGCACAAAGAGAATTGGTGTATTCAGAGTCCGCAAAACTTCATCGCGCAGTTTTGCGCGGTCTCCCATCGCGCACAGCGGGTATCCGAGGCAAATGAGGCCGTCAACTTTTTCTTCGAGCGAAAGATGACATCCAACGCGACCACCCATGCTCTTGCCAATTAGGATCGTTGATTCGGCCGGATGTCGTTTTCTGGCGTCGCTCAACGCTTCTCGATGCGCCGCGATAAGCTTCGGCAATGGATCAGGGCGTTTCCGGCCTTCGCGCGTGTATGCGTAATCGAGAGTCTCGACGTCGCCGATCTCAGACAAGCGACGCTTCCAATTTTGCATCCAGGGATGTGACGATGGAGCACCTGCTCCGGGAGCGAATAAGATTAGGGGGTTCATGCGCTCAATCAGCGGTTCATTGACCACCGCTATACCAGCACATCATTATTGCACCGTCACAAGCGTTCCGACTGGGATCTCAGAGAAGAATTTGCGCGCAGCTTCCTCGGGCAATCGAATGCATCCGTGTGACGCTGGATAATTCGGCACGATCCCGGCGTGCATTCCGAAGTCGAGACAACTCAGGCGCATGAAGTAAGGCATTTCCACATGGTAGATGGTGGAACGATGGTTTCGCTCCTTGTTCGTAATTACAAAGTCACCTCTGCGTGTGGAGTAACCCTGGCGTCCGGTGGAACATTGGGTGCGATATACCGGCACGCCGTTCTTAACGAGAGCAACCCGTTGCAAAGCGAGAGAAATTTCGATACGCAATTGGTCCGGCGATGGCCCACCGCCAAGAAGAATTTGCGAGGAACGCCAGTGACCAGTCTCCGCGGCGATGTCCAGCGCGGACATTTTATCGCGCTTGGTCAGCTGGTTCCGGCTAGCGCCTGCCGCAAGCAGAGCACGGAGGTAATCTTCCCGGTCAAGCCCCGCTGCCAGCATCAGCACTGTCAGCCCCTTGTCCCCTTCAAGATAACTGCTGAACGATTTCGACGGGAGCAGCGCCAGAAAATCCTTATCGCAACGCGATGGCAGAACCGTGTTGGGATCGGCGCCACAAGACAAAAGCGTGCCAAAAAGGGAGGAGTCGTTTCCAGCGACGGCATACGCGAGGAGCGGCACATTCTTGCCTTCTGGTGTTGGAGGCGCGGAGTGCTTGCTGAGCAGCAACTGGATTTGCCCCTTGTCCCCTGTCATCAGTGCTCCTTGAAGAGCGCGCTGGGTGCTGCTTCGCCACTGCGGCATTGCGGGCAAACGTTGCACGACAGACCTGACAATCTCCGGATTACCACCATCCAGCGCCAACCCCAGCAAATCGCTGCCATCTTTGCAGCGGGTTTCCGCGTGAAGATTGGTGGAGCGGGCTAGCAATTCCCGAAAGATTTCGAGGTTGCCGTGCACGGCAGCGGCCATTAGCGGCGTAAAACCGTTTTTATCAGCAAGACCGACAAGGGCGCCGGCGCCCATTAGCCGCTGTGCCGTTTTCCAATCCTGCTGCGATGTCGCGATCAGCAACGGTGTCCGGCCCTGGGCATCATGCCCGTTCGGATCGACGTGATCGATCAGGCACAATTCGATGAGCGAATCGCGCTGAATCGTGACAGCGCGAACAAGTTCGTTCGACGAAATGGAAATGCGCGCGGGAGGCTCTGGTCCAAGCGCTGTGGCCCAAAACAGTATCAAAAGTACGACGACGCCGATCCGAAAGACAAATCGTCTCTTGAACACGCGCATACGCAGGGTTTGGCCAGATATTATACGGGCTGTGTCCAGCTCTGTAATAGGGGCTGGATCGAACTGCGAGCCTACCTTCGAGCAAGCCGGGATTGGACGTATCCAGTTGAACGTTGCATGTTCCGTGCTGTCCAACTTCCAACCCATGCGTTTGTCCATTTTAACCCTGTGCGGTGCACTGAGTACATCGTTTGCCGCGCAACCTGAGGCTGTCCCCACGTCGACCGTTCCTGCCGCTGTGGCCGAGGCAGGCAAAGATGTCGTTCATCAGTTGAACAACGCTTTTGCAAAAGTGTTCGAAACCGTCGCGCCGAGCGTTGTCATTATTGAGGTTTCCAAGAAAAACGATATCGCCGAAAGTTCGCCACTCGATGACTTGTTCTTCCAAGGTTCGCCCGATGAAAATAATCCACGACGAAACCCGGGCGCGCCACGACCGGTCCAAAGCGAAGGCTCCGGTTTTGTCGTTCGACCAGATGGCTACATTTTCACGAACTTTCATGTGGTTGAAGGCGCAGACAAAATAGACATCAAATTAAGGGACGGCCGGAATTTCCCAGCGAGGATCGTGGGTACAGATGAGAAGACCGATATCGCAGTCATCAAGATCGATGCGAAAGATTTGCCTGTCGTCCAGCTGGGTGACAGCGATGAGGTGCGGGTGGGCCAGTTTGCATTCGCGATCGGGGCGCCGTTCAAGCTCGATTACACTTTCACCTACGGTGTGATCAGCGGCAAGGGCCGCAGCAAATTGCTTCAGACGGGCGCCTACTCCATTTCAGATTATCTGCAGACCGACGCATCGATTAATCCGGGCAACAGCGGAGGACCGCTCTGTGACATCGACGGCAAAGTAATCGGCATGAACACGCTGATTAACGGAATGAATCGCGGCCTGGGCTTCGCGATCCCCAGTAACATGGCCAAGGAAATTGGCACCGAGCTGATCGCCGGTCACAAAATCATGCGTCCCTGGCTCGGCATCCGGATCGAGACACTCGGCGACGACCCGGACCTTCGTGATTTGTTTAAAGGTGCCGATAAGGGCGTCGTGGTGCGCACGATTGAAGCCGACGCGCCTGCTTCCAAGAGCGATTTGCGTCCGTTCGACGTCATCACGCATGTAGATGGAACACCGATCGAAACGGACTCACAGCTGCAGCATGAGATTTTGAAAAAGAAAATCGGCCAAAGTGTTCAGCTAAGTGTTTGGCGCAAAGGCCAGAGCATCAAAGTCCCCATTAAAACTGGCGAACTGCCCAACGAGATTGCGCGAGCATCAAATGCGTTGCCCACTCAACCGTCGCCGCCGTCGCAGGAAAGTGTCGGCAAATTTGGATTGCAGGTTCAGGAATTGACGAAAGACGTTGCCGAGCGCCTTCATCTCCCGGTCCAGCAAGGCGTGGTCGTAACCGATGTCGAGGACAACAGCATCGCTGCGAGCCAGGATATTCAGCGCGAAGACGTCATTACGGAGGTAGACGGCAAGCCAGTCACCAACGTGCAGTCGTTCCGCGAAGCACTGAAGAAAGCCGATCCGAAACGGGGCGTCCTTCTCTATCTTGATCGGAAAGGCAGCAAAACGTTCGCGGTCTTAAAAGCCGGCGATTAGCTCTTCCGGCTGCCGATAACTACGAGCGCAATCCCGCCGATTAGACAAATCCCGCTCGCAATGGGCGGAAAGGCAATCCCGTGACTTTCCTTGTGAGTAATCTCAAGTGGGCCGAGCTGCGCGTCTTTCTTTTCCGTCGTCCAGCCCAAGCCGCCCCAAGCGAATCCGATGATGCCAATGACAATAAGGATGATGCCGATGATGACGGCAGGTTTCATTTGGGCGAGCTCACAGCGGTCGCCGGCCTTGGATCAAATTGATAATCAGCACGACGATCGCAATGACGAGCAGGATGTGAATGAATCCACCCAGCGTGTAGGAGCTGACCAGTCCAAGCAGCCAGAGCACCAGCAAGATCACGAATATTGTCCACAGCATAACATTCCTTTCGGTTCGGTCACATGTTCCTTCGTGCGATGCGGTTCCGCTGCGCTTATGGAAAGCAAAATTTCTGCACGTCTCGCCTGTTTGTGGCGTGCTCAATGAATGACCACGGCTACAGTTTTTCCACTACGGCACGCAGGTTCCAGTCCGCGGCTTCAAGTTGTCGACGCGCGGCATCGTAATCGCATCGTGCCAAATCGACGACGACCCGCACCGCGCGATCGCGCAGCTTGGCACTCGAGGTATGCAGATCAATCATCAGATTGCCGCGCACCTTCCCCAGCGCGACCATCGCGCCAGTGCTGATGATGTTGAGCGCAGCCTTCGTCGCCGTTCCAGCTTTCAATCTGGTCGATCCAGTCAAGATCTCGGGGCCGACGGCGAGTGCGATCACAAGATCGATTGCTGTGCCCGCTGCCGGCTGCGGCCCACCGCGGTCGACGACCGCGGCTACAGCCGGGTTGCACGTCAGCAGAATCGTTTTTGCGCCTAACGACTTTGCGTGGGCGAGCGCGCCGAGGACAAAAGGCGTCCGGCCACTGGCGGTGATCCCAATGATGACATCGCCATTTTTTATTCCCCTCTCCCGCAGTGCTAACGTGCCAGCGCTCTCCTCGTCTTCCGCGCCTTCCACGCTGCGATAAAGCGCAGTCGTGCCGCCGGCAATTATTCCCTGCACAAGGTCCGGCGACGCGCCAAAAGTCGGCGGAATTTCGCTCGCATCGAGGACGCCAATGCGCCCACTGCTGCCAGCGCCGACATAAAACAAGCGGCCACCATTCCGCAGCGATTCAGTCACCATTTCTATCGCTCTGGCAAGGTCCGCAGTTGCTCCACGCAACGCATCCTCCACAAATTTTTCTTCCTCGACAAAAAGTTCGGCCAGCTGTCGCGCGCTCATCCTTTCCAGGTTCTCCGAGCGCGGATTGCGCTGTTCGGTAAGCGCGGCAGCCAAATCTTCGATTTCCTTCTCAGAGAGCTTTGATTGAAAAGCAACGTGATCACCTTTCTCCGCTGCAAGCCATGCGGCGCCGAATTCGGGAGGCCGCTCTGCAACGGTCACGCGGGCGTCGGGCAGATTCTTTTTGAGTCTGCGTCGAAACGCGTGCGTGTAGATCGAGTCGCGGTGAAAAAGACCGCCCATCAGCACGACTTTGGGAGCAAGCAGATGAAGCCGGAAAGCGAGAGCCTCGGTGTATTCACAAAGGACACGCGCGCCTTCCTCTACGATCTCGTTCACGCGCGCGTCACCCCCGGCTGCGGCTTCAAACACCACCGGGGCCAGCATTGCAATCTCCATTTTGTCCGCCGTTTGCGCCCAGCGAACAAGTTCATCTAGATTGTTCAACGAAAGCGCGTGCAGGATTTTCGCAGTGAACTGCATCTCACCACGGCGCAGATCGTATTCGCGTAAGATCAGGCGCAGCGCCTCAATGGAGAGAAAATACCCGCCGCCGGTGTCGCCCAGAATGTGTCCCCAGCCACCTGCTCTCTCAATCCGATCACCTCGCCGGCCAGTCACCGAAGAGCCACTTCCGGCATTGACGACAATACCGTCTCTATGATCGAGGGCTGCCGCGACGCCAGAATCGCGATCGCTGCCAGTCACGATTTTAGCGTTTGGCCAAATGTCGCGGCAAATGAGCACTAGCGATCGGCGATCTTCCTCAGTGCCGCAACCAGCAAGAAAAACTCCTGCGCGGTCGACTTGTTTTGGCAACTCGGCAAAAATTTCGCGCAAACGTTCCGGAGTTGTGAGGCGCAGATTAGACGGCGGCAGCTTTCCCTGATCGAGAATTCGGAATTCTGTGCCAGCGTCACCACCAGAAGTCACCGCCTCCACCAACACCCAGGCGGTTTTTGTTCCGCCTCCTTCGACGCCGAGGATGCGCGCAGGTTCCACGATTGTTTATGCTTAGCCGCTTTTTGGCGAATTTGAAAGCCTTGTCGCTTTTACGCGGTCATCCTGAGCGAAGCGAAGCGAGTCGAAGGAGCCCGCGAAATTACGCTGGGTTGTGCCACGGGATTCCTCGACTTCGCTCGGAATGACGGTGCTGGATTGCCGAGGGTTTGCCCGTTTGTATCGTGTTTCATGGCCATGGACGAAACGCAGGCTGCAAAGCAGATGGAGGAGTTGCGAGACGAAATCCGCAGGCACGACCGGCTCTACTACGAAGAAGCTGCGCCAATCATCAGCGACCGCGAATACGACCGCCTCTACAAGGAACTCGTCGATCTGGAGACGCAATTTCCCGATCTGGTTACGCCCGATTCACCCACTCAGCGTGTCGGCGGAAAACCCCTCAAAGCGTTCGAGCAAGTGGCGCATCTCATTCCGATGCTCAGCCTCGACAACACCTACTCCGAAGAAGAAGTGAAGAATTTTTACGCTCGCATTCAGCGCCTGTTGCCGAACGAAAAAATTCCGGTGGTGATCGAGCCAAAAGTGGACGGCGTTGCGGTTTCGCTCATTTACGAAAACGGCAGGCTGCGTCAGGCAGCAACGCGCGGGGATGGAACGGTAGGCGACGATATCACTCAAAATATCCGAACGATCCGTTCGGTGCCCGAGCAACTGCGCGGCGCTGCGCCGAAACTTTTGGAAGCGCGCGGCGAAGTCTACATGCACAAACGTGGCTTTGAAAAACTAAACGAAGAACGGCGAAAAGCCGGCCTGCCCCTATTCGCAAATCCGCGGAACGCCGCGGCCGGTTCACTCAAGCAACTCGATCCGGCGATCGTGGCGAAGCGTCCCCTCGGTGTTGTGTTGTACGGAACTGGGGCGACCGAGGGGGTCGACGTCGATGTTCACTCGGAAATTTTTCGGCTGCTCAAGAAGCTGGGCCTGCCAGCCACCGAACGCTGGTGGGTGGCCAAATCGGTCGAAGAAATTCTGGAGGCCATTCACGAGTTGGACGGGATCCGTCACAAATTCGCTTATCAAACCGACGGCGCGGTAGTGAAAGTGAATTCATTTACCCAACGCGAGCGCCTCGGGTTCACCGCAAAATCACCAAGGTGGGCCATCGCTTACAAATACGAGGCCGAACGTGTGGAGACGCGCCTCAACGACATCGTGATTCAAGTCGGGCGCACCGGAATTCTCACGCCGGTAGCGATGCTGGAACCGGTGTTGGTGAGCGGAAGCACTGTTGGGCGCGCGACGTTGCATAACGAGGATGAAATCAAACGCAAAGACATCCGCATCGGCGACACAGTGGTGATTGAAAAGGCTGGCGAAGTCATCCCGGCCGTTGTTGAAGTTGTTAAATCGAAACGACCGCGCGACGCGAAGCCGTTTGATTTCGCCAAACACATTCATGGCAAGTGCCCTGTGTGTGGCGGCCCGATTCGCCGTGACCCGCAATTTGTAGCCTGGCGCTGCGAAAATCTTCAGTGCCCGGCGCAAACCACGCGGCGCGTCGAATTTTTTGCGGCGCGCAGTGCGCTCGATATCGAAAGCGTCGGCGGCATTGTAGCGGACAAGCTGGTCGAAAGTGGACTTGTACGCGAGCCACTCGATCTGTTTGAGTTGAAGACAGAACAGCTGGCCAAATTAAATCTCGGGACCGACGAAGAGCCGCGCGTCTTCGGTGAGAAAAATGCGACGAAAGCGATCCGCGCGATCGAACGGGCCCGGACCCTGCCGCTTTCACGATGGCTCTTTGCTCTTGCCATTCCGGACGTGGGAAGAACGACAGCAACACATCTGGCCCGTTTCCACGAAACGATTGAAGACGTCGCCAATTCGCCGCTGCTAAAAGATGTTTTGCAGTACCATCAAAAGCGGGAAGAAAAGGAGGACGCAAAAGAAATTGCCGATCGGCTCATTCAAACCGGTTTCGCAAAGCGATCCAAAAGCAAAGCCGAAAAAAGCCGCGGAATTACGACGGAAGTGGGCCCCGTAGTTGCACAAAGTGTGCTGGATTTCTTCGCCTCGGCAGCCGGGAAAAAAACTCTGCGCCGGATAAAAGAACTCGGTATTCACCCCAAGACCGAAAAAGTCTCGGCAAAAAAAGCGGCAGAATTGCCGCTGGCCGGAAAAACGTTTGTACTCACAGGGACGTTGCCCTCGATGACGCGCGAAGAAGCGACAGAAAAAATCGAAGCGCTGGGGGGCCAGGTTACAGGCAGTGTAAGCAAGAAAACCGATTACGTCCTCGCAGGCGCAGAACCAGGAAGCAAATTCGACAAGGCGAAAGAACTCGGCGTCCGCATCATCGATGAACCCGAGTTTCGAAAGATGCTGTGACCCAGCTGCCCGCCATTATCCGAGCGCGCAGGTGAAAGAATTTCTGCATTAGCCCACTTACGGAGTAGGCGGCACGTCGGAACCAAGCGAGAGCGGAATCGCCTGCTGATTCATTGCCGGCGTGCCAGGAGCGGCGAGTAATAGCCCGGTCCGGCTGGCGGGATGCAGAGTTGCCTGCACACTGAAAGTCAGTTTTTGAGTCCCACGCATCACGGTGATTGGCACGACGTCGCCGGCAGTGATGAAGAACGAGGCGTCAAGCACATCTTCTGGCTGAGTTACTTTCTTCCGGCCTACCTGCAACAGAATATCGCCGGCTTTGATTCCAGAACGCGCCGCCGGGGTGTCCTGCATGATTTGCGTCATTTCCGCGAGCGAACCTTCTACCGGCTGACGCGCCATGGATACATTAATGCCAACCCAGCCATGCCTGGCCTCGCCGAAACGCATGAAATCGGCCCGAATTTTCTCGGCTGCTTCAATCGGCACCGCGTAACACGCAGAGTTGTTCTCAAGACTGCTAACAACGATACCAACGACTTCACCTTTCATATTCAAGAGAGGCGCGCCAGCTTCCCCGCGCTGCGACGGCAGATTAAGACGCATGTGAGTCGTAGAAAAATAACGGCCCAGATATTTTCGATCAAATCCCGCCACCATGCCAAAATTGGGCGTCTCCGGCAGATCCAAAGGAAAACCGATCGACACAACAGGTGTTGCTACTTCCAGTTGTTCAGACTTGCCAATCGGCAAGGCCGGAGTGGCCTCATCGATTTTTAACATCGCCGTGCCGCTGCGGATGTCTGCCAGCAGCTGACGCGCCGGGTATTTTCTGCCGCCGAATTCGATTGTGAAGTTTCCCGCTTCACCTCCCACCGTGTATGCGGTGTAAAGGGTTCCGGTGGGATCGATAAAAAATCCAGTGCCGCAAATCTCGCTGTGTTCATCGACGCCATGAATTTTGACCACCGCTTTGGCGGCGCGCGCGAAGACGTCTTTGATCTGATGGCTAATCGCTGTTGCCGACTCCGCCCGGGACAAGGCGCGCTCAAACATCTCCTTGGTCTTTTCGCTAGTCGTTTTAGCGGGTTGCTCCTGTGCGAAGAGCGAACCGGCGCTTAAGCAAAAAATCAGCGCGAATGCGGCTTTACGGGACATAAAGAGGCGCAGATTCTTAACTTGCGATACCGGGACGCGCAAGCCGCGTGAGGCGCGTCCCACTCTACCGTGCCTAAAATCTGAAAGTCGGCTCATAACTCACAGGGACGCTATCGAGCACGTACCGCGGCGGGGCTGCGGCTCGGTGAGTCTGGGCGCTTCCATTAAAACTGCGAACCGGCTGCGTCCTGAAAATCTGCGTGGCCACCGGAGATGTAAGACTCCATTCTCCTTCCGTAATCGGCGCCGACAAAGCTGGCGGACTCTGGAGGGCAACGCGAGCCGTCTCCGGTTGCTGATAAATCTTCAATGAAATCACTGCGGCGCATACCAGGACGGCCGCGACGGCAGCGGGATATGAGGCAAGCGATCGAGCATCCAAGCGGAGCATGAGACCGTGAGCGCGCTCAAGGCAGATACGCCACAACGGCTGGCGGAGGATTTCATCGCGCTGCCGGCGATGAAATTCATGCAGGAAATTCTCGAAATAGCCGGGTGGCGGCTGTTCGTACCGCTTCAATCGAAGCAGCCTCGCGATTTCGTTATCGTCAAACTCGTTCATTTTTCAGCGGATTAGGAAACAGGATTTTTCCGAAATTCGTCCAGATAATTCTGTAGTTGCCGATTCGCGTAGAAGAGCCTCGAACGTACCGTTCCTTCCGAGACGCGCAAGATTTTACTAATCTCTGCGTGGGGCATCCCCTGGATATGGAACATGGTAACCACGGCTCTGTGTTCATCAGACAATTTCATCATGGCCTCGTTCAATCTTCGCTGCAGCTCGGACAAGTCCGCTTCGCGCACCGGGCTGCTCGTGGCCGTGCTTTCCAGGAATTCCTTGTCGTTTTGAATACTCGCATCGACGTCATCCAGGCTCAGTTGAAAACGCCGGCTGCGTTTCTTGAGAAAATTAAGCGTCATGTTCACAGCAATGGAATGAATCCATGTGTAGAACGACGATTTGCCACGGAACCCGCGGATCGCGCGGTAGGCTTTGGCGAAAATGTCCTGCAAAAGATCGTTCGTGTCCTCGTGGTTCGAGGTCATGTTGTAAACCAGGCCGTAAAGACGCGGGGTGTATTTGATGACCAGTTCATCGAAGGCGCCGGCATCGCCCGATTGCGTACGTTTTACCAACTCCTGATCTGGATCGACCCGCGGCTGGTCCATTGTCTCGCTCCTAGACTTAGCACGAGCCCCGAGACCAGACGACAACAAATCAGAAATCCGTCGAGCAGGTAAGGCGAGAGCGGGATCCATTTCCACTAGTGCAGTCGATTACCGCCGATCGCGGATCGACATCAGCCAGAGCAAGTTTCCAAGCGCAGCGATGAACGCCGCCACGTACGTAAGCGCAGCCGCGTTGAGGACCTTGTTCACGCCCACTACTTCCTCCCCAGGCTGGACGATGCCCATCTGTTGCAAAATGATTTTTGCCCGTCGCGAGGCGTCGAATTCCACCGGCAGCGTGATCAATTGGAAGACCAGCAAGACCAGATAGCAATAGATACCAAGCGTGATCAGACCGGTAATGTGAAAGAACAATCCACCCAGGATCACAAATGGCAGCATTCGCGATGCGACCATTGTCACCGGCACGATCGCCATGCGCGCTTTCAGGGGGGCGTACGCTTTCGCGTGCTGAATGGCGTGACCGGTCTCGTGCGCGGCAATGCCCAGCGCCGCTACTGAAGGCGTGTTGTAAACGCTGGTGGAGAGGTGCAGCTTTTTGTCTCTCGGGTCGTAATGGTCCCCAAGAAAATCGTTCGTCTCCACCACCTCGACATCTGGAATCTGGGCAGCCTGCAGAATTTCACGCGCACATTCCGCGCCGGTAATGTTCGAGCTCGCCCGCACCTCGCCCCACTTATGGAACGCGCTCGTCACCCGAATCTGTGCCCAAATCCCGATGATCAACGGGATGCCGATATAAAACAGCCAACCAGATCCAAGACCGAAACCGTATGGATAAAACATACCGAGCCTAATTTAATGCATCGAAGTCAGTTGTCACTTTACTGGCTGGAACAAATTAGACGCGAAATTGTGTCGCGCGTTCATTCTGCCCGTGTCACTCCGAGCGAAGTCGAGAATGGAGCGATTGGGAAGTGAGCGAATCAAATCCCGTAGCGCGATCCTCGGATTGATCGCGGGATCCTTCGACTCCGCTTCGGTTCGCTCAGGATGACGGCGCCTTTTGGATGATCAAATTTCCAGCTGCTTTGGAAACCGCGACAGAATTCTGCACCCGGTCTTGATAACCAAAACCACATCTTCTATCCGCACTCCCCCCAATCCAGGGTAATACAAGCCGGGCTCGACCGTGAGGACCTGCCGATCTTTTAGAACAACTTTCTGCAAACGCGGATGCTCGTGGATTTCCAGCCCAAGGCCATGCCCCGTGCCGTGGAAGAATCCGACCCGTCGGCCTTTGCGCACTTGAGTCGGAAAACCGTGTTTGGCGAAAAATTCCTGGATTGCCTTGTGAATCGTCATCCCGTCGACCCCTGCCTTGATTCTCTTCAAAGCGAGCGCCTGGCCAGCTTTCACGGTCTCCCAAAGCTTACGCTGCGCCTCGCTTGCCCGTCCGCGCAAAACCGTTCGGGTCATGTCGCCAAAATATCCGGTCTTCGCATCACGAGGAAAAACATCGAGGATAATCAACGAGTCGGCGTAAAGCGGACCGTAGCCCCGCTCATGCGGATCACAGGCCTGGTCGCCGCCCGCGACAATCGTCCCCGCAGGAATGCCGCCCGCGCGCAAGATCGTAGAATCAATTTCAGCCCGGAGGATTTCGGAAGTCAGCGTTTTGCCGTTCCAGCGCAATCGTTTTCCAGCGCCCGGCTTGGACACTTTCAAAACTTCGATGGCGCGTTTGAGTCCCCTCTCCGTAATTCGCAAGGCCTGGCCCATCATTTCGACTTCCTTTTCCGATTTTACCTCGCGCTCCGGCCAGAAAAATCCGTTCGTCCCGCGGACACGGATTTTGTTTGCGGTGAGTTCCTCCGCGTAACCGAGTGCAAAATTTGCAGGAACAACTACCGATCTTACGCCCCGTTTCTTGAGGAAATGTGCGAGAACCTTTTCATAGGGCGGCGCCTTTTTGGATTTTCCCTGCACTTCGCGCTCGAGCTCGCTGAACATGACGAATTCATCCGCGTCGGCTTGCTTTCGACCGCGATCAATTTCCAAATCGCTGAGAACAAGCGTGCGCTTGCCATTGCGTTCCAGAAAGATGAATGGATCGGGCGCCCAAAATTTCGTCGCGTAAAGCATGTCGGCATCTGTGTCGCTGGTGGCGACGATGAGGCGGGCTGGTTTTGTTTTTTGTTTGGTCATTCCCTGTTGGTACGCCGGTTGGCGTTGTAGGGCAACTGCATCGGTTGCCAAAGTCGGATGGCAGGCGGAGCGCCCGCCCTACACGTGAAATTCAGCTTCTCCGCACTTCGAGTTCTCTTCGCAAAATCCAATGCAGCAGTCCAAGCAATCCGAGACTGGATAGAATCAGGACAGAGGTATTGAAGAAAAACACACCAAATTTTATTCCAAAATAACGTTTCTGCGCGCCGAAGAACACGTTCGGCTTGTTCCCACGGCGGTAGTCACTTTGGTCCATCTCGGCGTTTGACATTAAGTCGGACACTTTCTGGTTCACATAGATTTGCTCGGCTGTGACGGGGCCGTTCGCGTTCTTGAAAAGCGCGCGATCGAACGGCCTTTTACCATTCAGGATTTGATCGACCAGCCCGAGATAATGATCCAGGTCACCGACCGACTTTGCCTCCAGACCGGAAAGCAGAGCGAGCGTTTCTTTCAGGTCATCCAAACGTTTTGTTGCTTCAGGATCTTTCCGATGTTGCGCCACAAGCCGGTCGATCTCGCGCTGGGCGTGGTCCTGTCGCCGCGTAAGCGGATTGAGCTTGGCCTGCGCGACAATCATCTCTTCGTACGACCAGCGCATGGCGATGAATTGACAGACAAACGGAACCTGCAGCTTGCTTTCCGTCTTTCTGTTTTTGTCTGCGCTCGGATGTTCGGAGAACCAATGCGAAAGGGAATAAAGCAGACCTAGGTTGCGATTCATGTCCTCGTATTTGATGAGTGCGCCACCCATGATGATTTGCGGAATTAAAACGAGTGGAACGATGTTTGCTGCCGTCTTCGGATCGGCCACCAGCGAAGAGATGAGCAGACCCAGCGCGACGCCGCCGATGGCAGTCATGAACATGATCGCGAGATCGATCCAAAACATTCCGCGGATTTCCAGAACGTAATTGCCGATCAGGACAAACAGGATGCACTGGACGAGGGCAAATACTCCGAGCGTGAGCGTCTTCGAGACGACGTAGTACGATAAACGAACGTTGACATTCCGCTCGCGCTGCAGCACAGGCCGGTCCCGGATGATGTCATCGGCGCTGTTGGTCAGACCGAGGAACATCGCCACGATCAAGCCCAGGAACAGGAACGTCGGAATGTGATAAGCGGAAGCAAAATCGTATGTCCCGTTCTCCGAATAGCGCAGGATGGTCGCAATCAACAGCGCCAGCACAGGCGAAACCCCGATCGTGATGACCAGATTGGCACGGTTACGCAGCTTGCTAACGAAAGCGCGCCGCAACACCGTGCGAAATTGCGTCCACTCATCGTGCCACCGAAATGGCAGCCGCTTTTTCTGGACCGGCGCCGCGGGCAAGGAAGATGGCGCTTCTTTGCGCAGGGAAACCTGTTTGACGTCCTGGATCAGGCGAAACGCTTCATATTTGTCCCGCCAGAATTCCGGCGAATAACGGCGCGCCGCGACGAGATGGCCCCGGCTGTTTTCTTCGTAAATGATATCGCCACTCAGATCGCGCAGCGGCGTCTCCAGCACATCGAAAATGAATTCCGGACGAGTTGTTCCACAAGATGGACAGGCGCCCAGTTCGGCCCCGAACTGATGCTGATGTTCTGCTTCGGCGAAATAGCGAAGCATGTCGGAAGGCGTCCCGAAAAACACGAGACGTCCGCCTTTGTCGAGCAGGATCGCCTTATGGAACATCTGAAAAATCTTCGAGCTCGGCTGATGAATCGTGACGATAACGATTTTGTTGTGCGCCATGCTCCGAATAATTTCCATGACGTGCTCGGAGTCCTTTGAGGAAAGGCCGGAAGTCGGCTCGTCGAACAGATAGATGTCCGACATCCCAATCATATCGAGTCCAATGTTGAGACGTTTTCTCTCGCCGCCGCTCAGCGTTTTCTTCTCCGGGCTGCCGACAACTGCGTCGCGCCGTTCGCCGAGTCCGAGCTCGACCAATTTTGCCTCCAAACGCCGGGTGCGATCGCGCCGTGACAGGTGCGGCGCGCGAATGGCCGCGGCAAACAGCAGGTTTTCGCCGATGGTGAGATGTTCGTCGAACGCGTCCTGCTGAGGCATGTAACTGACGTAGTGTTTCAGCGTGTCGAGATCTTGATAGAGCGACTGCCCGTTGAGAAGGACCTCTCCGCTGGTGGGTTGGAGTTGGCCAGCCAGCACTCTCATGAGCGTGCTTTTTCCCGAACCGCTCGCGCCCATCACGCAAACAAGCTCACCACGCGCGATGCTAAAAGAGATTCCCTCGAGACCAATTCCGCCCTTCCCAAAGCGGTGCGTAATTTCGTTCGCCTCGAGTGTGCGAATGATATTGCGCTCTTCCTCGATGATTCGTTCCGAAAAGTTGCATCGCAGAAATTGGCCGATGTCGATTCGAATGGTGTCTCCGTCTTTGAGCGGCGCTGTGGCGCGCACCACAGTGTCACCGACCATGATCGGGCGATCCGCTTCGATCACTTCCAACTGACCGACCCGCCGATCGTAATCGCAGAAAATTTTCAGCAGCACGTCGCCGCTCGTGCCAGGGGAAAGCAGAATATCGTCAGCTTCAAGGCGGCTCGGTTCATTCGAAACCAGATATTCCGATTTGGAAGCCTTCAGCTGGAACCGGCCACCCAGCGCCCGCGCGCGCCGGCGCAGATCGTTCAAATCCAGCTCGGTGTCGTTGCGGAACACGATCCGGTCTTCTAAAGCCGCGTCGACCTGTGTCCCGGCTTTTAACTTCACGCCGTTGAGTTCGGCATCCACATCACGCAGCGCCTTCACGCGAACCTTCAATCCGAAAGTGACCCGGAGCGCGCTCTCACGCGTTCGCGAGCGCTCCAATCCCACTTCATCCGAGTCTCTATTTACACGAATGAAAATCTGTGGAAGTGAAACGTTCTTCTTTGCGTTGAAATATTGCGCCAGCTCCTGATAGCTGAGCACCTGGTCGCCTACGAGGATGCGCTGGCCCGGGTAAATCCGGCAGAAACCTCCACGCACCAACGGCCTGCCGCGGACCGACACGTTTTGGTCGCTATAATTTTTCAGCAAAATGAGCTCGTGATAGCGAAACGCCATCAAGCGATCGGTCTCGTTCAGATTCTTAAGCGTAACATCGGCTTTGCCATCTTGGCCGAAGGAGAGCGACTCCAGCGGCGACGCGCCGTGCTGATAGATTGACGGATCGGAATCTTCAGATGCATTGAGTTGATAAACGATGTCGATCGCCTGCGCAGCCATGCCCATCTGCGACATGAACGAATAGAACGCAACGACCTGTTCCTGCTTTAAACCGGCTTGCGAGATCAGGTCGTAAAGCTGAACTCCCAGCATGATCTTACGATCCGCGCTAAGCTGCGCGCCGAGCTTTTGCGCCATGGCAGCGAGATCTTGCTGCTCGTAAAGCGCCTGCCGGAATAATTGTCGCAGCTCGGAATAAACCGCCTCCGGATAATCGTAGCGCAGAAATCCAAGGCTTGAGTCGATCTCTTCCTCGAGCAGAACACCATCCGCCTTAGTGAAGCTCGCCAGTACCTGGATCAATACCGGCAGCATATTTGGCCCCTCGGACATACTGCGAGGCTTGCGCAACGCCCGACGCATCCAGCGGCGCCCAGTCCGACGCACCCGATACGCAAGCGGGGTCACCCGCTGCACAGCGCGATCGATTCTATCTGCGACTGATGAGACAAGCTCTGTCATGTTGAATGTTCGGGGCCGAATTTTACCCGAAACGGGCGAACGACGCAATGCGGCTTCGCCTCGTTGAATTGTTGAACCGTTGATTCGTTAAAACGTTTGCGGCGCCAGGAAGTCTAAGATGTAGGGACGTTCCGATATAATGGTTTAACGAATTATATGGCTCCCGCCTCTTTTTGCATTGACAATTTGTTCATGGTAACCTTTTTACGGCGGTAAAATCCCCCTTTTTTGTTTATGGCTCAATTCGATCGCAACTCACAGAGAGAGAATAGATCTCGAGGGAACGAACCCAATTTTAATTGGCGCGGCGTCATCCTCATCGTGATCGCCTTCAGCTTGATCGCGATGGCGATGCTCTTTTACCGCGGCGGGATGCAGCCCGTCGAAGACGTGCCGTACAACCGGTTTCTCGAGCTGCTGGAGAATAAGCAGATCGTTAACGACAAAAACTCTCCGCTTCAGCTGGTGGTAGAGGATGGACGGCCTACTCAGACATTACGCGGCGCTTATGTCCGGCAGGGAGTCGGTTCGGCGCCGTCCCAGCAGGTGCCGTTTCGAACCACGATCTATTTAAGTTTCACAAATAATTTGCAGGAGAAACTGGCCGCGGCCGGCATGCAGCCCGCCATCAAGACTGAATCGAACATGCTTGCCCAAACCGTGGTCGGTTTTCTGCCGATCGCCCTTTTCCTGCTGGTGCTTTACTTCCTGTTCCGACAGCAAATCCGCATGGCTGGGAAGGGCGCTCTCAATTTCGGCAAATCGAAAGCGCGAATGCTAGCCCGCGACAAAAACAAAATCACATTTCGCGATGTCGCCGGCGTCGAGGAAGCAAAAGATGAAGTGCAAGAGCTTGTCGAGTTTTTGCGTGATCCGAAAAAATTTCAAAAACTCGGCGGCCGCATTCCAAAGGGCGTGTTGATGGTCGGCCCTCCGGGCACTGGTAAGACGCTTCTCGCGCGCGCGATTGCGGGAGAAGCGGATGTCCCGTTCTTTTCCATCAGCGGCTCGGACTTTGTTGAGATGTTTGTCGGCGTGGGCGCCTCGCGCGTGCGTGACATGTTCGACCAGGGGAAGAAGTCCGCGCCCTGCATAATCTTTATCGATGAGATCGACGCGGTGGGACGCCATCGCGGTCACGGCGTTGGCGGCGGACACGACGAACGCGAGCAAACCTTAAATGCGTTGCTCGTCGAGATGGACGGCTTCGATACGCAGGAAGGCGTGATCATCATCGCCGCCACGAACCGCCCCGATGTTCTGGATCCTGCGCTGTTGCGGCCGGGGCGTTTTGATCGCCAGATCACGGTCAACCTGCCTGACGTGAAGGGACGCGAAGAAATTTTGCGCGTCCACGCCAAGAAAGTGAAACTCGCCGAAGGCGTCGACCTCGCAGTCGTCGCGCGCGGCACGCCGGGTTACTCCGGTGCCGAACTGGCGAATGTAATCAACGAAGCGGCATTGCTTGCTGCGCGCCGCGGATTAAAGGGAATCACGCTCGCCGAACTCGAAGAAGCGCGCGACAAAGTTCGCTGGGGCAAAGAGCGCCGCAGCCTTGCGCTCAGCGAAAAAGAAAAGCAGAACACCGCTTACCACGAAGCCGGTCACGCGCTGTTGCTCGAACTCTTGCCGCACACCGAGCCGTTGCACAAGGTCACTATCATTCCGCGGGGGCCGTCACTTGGATCGACCATGTGGTTGCCGGAAGAAGACAAATACACCAATCGCAAAAACGAGCTGCTTGCCGGGCTTTCCGTGAGCATGGGCGGCCGCGTGGCCGAGGAAATCATCTTCGGCGACATCACAAACGGCGCGCGCGGCGATATCAAAATGGCTACGGCAATCGCGCGTCGCATGGTTTGCGAATGGGGTATGAGCGAGAAAATGGGCATGGTCGAGTACGGCGACCACGAAGATTACGTGTTCCTCGGCCGCGACATCTCTCGTGCGCGCGATTACAGCGAAGCGACTGCGGAACAAATCGATCAGGAAGTGCGCAAACTCCTTGATGACGCCTATCGCTTGGCGAAAGAGACGCTCACGGCAAATCGCGACAAGCTCGAGGTAATCGCAAAAGCCTTGCTTGAGTTCGAAACCTTGGACGGCTCGCAAATCAAAGAAATCGTCGAGCACGGCCGCCTGATTAATCCGCCGCCGGGTGCGTCACCGCCGCCCGGCAAAAAAATGCCAGCGGAAAAACCGCCAAAGCAAGTCGTAGCCGCACCCGATGTCACCCCGCCGCTTCCCGGAGCCCTCGGCGGCGCACCGGCGTAGGACGGTTGAGGGTTTTTGGCTGAGAGTTGAGGGGCTACGCCTCAGACAATGACCTGCGCAACCCGCTGAGCATTTTGCTCTGCTTTTCAGCTGCCGCATAGATCCGACTATGATCGTTTCGCGCGATCATTCTTCGTCGAAGCGCGATCGTAGTTTGCGAAACAACCTCAACAGAGATCCCGTTGCGATTTCTACAAACCGGCTGAAATCGGTCCGCGACACACGTGAACTTCCTTCCGCCAGATTCGACGAAATCGACACAGCGGCACGCCGCATCTGATTCGTCAATCCAAAACGCTCCTCGCTTGGAAAATCACCGGTCATCTCATACACCAGATCAGCAAACTGAATTGCTTCCTGCCAGACATCGAGTTTTTCAAAATTGAACATAGCGCTCTCATAAGCCCCTCAGCTCTCAACCATCAACTCTCAACCGCCGCTTAATCCAGCGGACTCTTCACGCCGATGCCCGGCTTATTGAGCACGTGCGTGTAAATCATCGTCGTACTCACATCCTTGTGACCAAGGAGTTCCTGCACGGTGCGAATGTCGTAGCCGCGCTCGAGTAAGTGCGTCGCGAACGAATGACGCAGTGTATGACACGTCGCCGGTTTGGTAATACCTGATGCGCGCACTGCTTTCTTCACGGCGTCCTGCAAGAGAGTTTCATCGATGTGGTGTCGCTGTTTCACGGCTTCTGGAGAACGCGGATCGAATGATAAACGAGCAGAAGGGAACACATACTTCCACGTCCATTCCTTTGCAGCGCGCGGGTATTTTCGCGCGATCGCAGTCGGCAAAAAGACGCTGCCAAAGCCAGCTTCCAGGTCTTCTTCATGCTGCGCTTGTACTTTTTTCAGGTGACGCTCAAGGGGTTTCGCCAAATTAACTGGCAACATCGTGACTCGATCCTTCGCGCCCTTGCCGTCTCGCACGGTGATACGTGCGTATCCAAAATCGATGTCCTTGACGCGCAAACGGACACACTCCATCAGCCGCAGACCGCTACCGTAAAGCAAGCCAGCCATTAGCCGCGGAGTGCCGTGCAGATGGGCGAAGATTTTATGCACTTCATCACGAGTGAGGACGACCGGCAAACGCGCCGAGGGCTTTGCCCGTTCCACTCCTTCTAGCCAGCCGATTTCCTGTTTGAGAACTTGTTTGTAAAGAAACAGTAAGGCGCTCAAGGCTTGATTCTGAGTTGAAGCCGCAACCCGGCCGTCGCGCGCCAGATGAGTAAGAAACTGTGTGACTTCGGCTTCCGCCATGTCCCGCGGATGCCGTTTGTTGTGAAACAGAATGAAGCGTCGGATCCAATCGACATAACTTTGTTCAGTCCGGATACTGAAATGCTTGCGTCGGATAACGTCGCGAACTTGGTCGAGCAATTTCGGTTTGTTCTGAGGCGCTGCCATGGGTAAGCTCGGGGCATGTTCCTCATTTTTCCAATCGACCCATCCGAAGGCAAGCGGATTAGGCTGGAAAAACCCGTAATTAAAGGCGGGATTTTCCGGTCGACTTCTCGTTAGGCATAAATGACTGAGCGCGACGAAGAGATCTCGACGGCGATGCCGA
>JAALOD010000041.1:21618-24343 GCA_013372845.1 Candidatus Udaeobacter sp. | reverse complement strand
CGTTAGGCTTGAATTAGAAATCCGTTGCTTTATCCGGCTGAGCTACGGGCGCAGCGATGAGATATATACCGCGTTTCCCAACGAATAAAAGACACTGGACCTAGCAAACCACAACACCTCAGCATAGGACCGAAGAGGGCACCTTCGCTTTTTCAACAGCCGTGAACCATTTCACGCGCGCGAGAGAGACGCGGCTAGACTTTTCACGGTCATTTCCACGGTCTGAAGATTTTTGCCTGCAAAACCGCGCAATTCTGCGCAACCACGCGGGCATCGAAAAATGGCTGACTACCCCAGCGACAGCAATGCTGCGCAACGCAGTGAAAACGCGCGCAAAAACTCTTTCTTGAATTACAAATCAACTGCTCGGTCCGGCGAAGCTATTTGGCGCAGATCTCCATACCAACAAAAGCCGCAGGATTCGAAGGAATCCCTGCGGCTCTTATTGTTGGTATTCCAAGCCGCGCCCGGTCAATCGACAACGACGTGATCAACTATACGTTGATCGCCTACCTGTGCGTAATATATACGTACGTGAGCGCCCGGTTTAATCGCAGTTCGGATCGCTTGGCCCTGCTTGTTCACAACGTGACCAGGCCCATTGAGAACATAACTTCCTGGAGTATTCGAACGATCCTCGCGAACAACGAGAGTCTTGACCGGCTGATAATTGCCTGCCGAACCTTCCTCAGTCGTCATTTTGATGATCGTTCCTGTTACCGTTATTGCTTGTTCGGTAGTTGTACCCTTCGAACCTGGCTGCGCAAAAGCGAGCGTCGCAAGCAATGCGCAGCAGATGACAATGGCAACTGGTTTCTTCATATTATACCTCCGCGTTGATGTTTATGATGATCGGTTTCCCTGTACAAAGAGATTTCGCAGCGCGCGCTGCACGAAAATTAGATTTTTCTCGCCGCTTGCTCATCCTCTGCGATCTTAATAGCAACGGTTAACATGCGTACCCGCTTAGAGATCGGACACGGTCGGAGCGATTTGTTTCCTTCGACTCACTGGAGCGTGGTGCTCGCGGCCGGGAGAAGCCAAGCCGAACCGGACGTCGCGGGCGTCGCGCTGGCGGAACTTTGCCAAACGTATTGGGCACCGCTTTACAATTTCGTGCGCAGTCGGGGGTACGCTGTGCACGATGCGCAGGATCTCACCCAGAGTTTTTTCGCTTACCTGCTCGAATATAAAGTTTACGCCCGTGCCGATCGGCAGAAAGGCAAGTTCCGTTCGTTTCTGCTGGCATCCATAAAGAATTTTGTCGCCGACGCTGTGGACAGGGAACGAACGTTGAAGCGTGGGGGTGCACAAAATTTTCTGCCTCTGAATGAAGAGCAGGCGGTAGAGGCGGAGGCGCTTTTCCAGACTTACAGCCGTACGAGCAACGAAGATCGCCTCTTCGATCGCAGCTGGGCGGAGGCTTTGGTTGCGGCTGGATTGGATCGGCTGTCGGCAAATTATAAACGTGAGGGCAAAGAACAGCTCTTCAGCGAATTGAGGATCTTTGTCGCAGGTGGCGCCGACGCGCCACCAACTTATGCTGATCTGGCGGATCGGCTGAGGATAGCTGAGTCAACGCTTCGAAGCCATGTCACCCGGCTTCGGGCGCGTTATCGGGAAGCATTGCGCGCTGAGGTGCGCCGAACCGTGAATACCGAAACCCAGGTGGACGAAGAGTTGCACGAGTTGCTTCATGTGCTAACGCAAGCTTAAGGAACACGCACCATGGGAACACCGCTGCGATCCGGCGTCGCGGTCTGCTCGATATGCGGCGAGCCGTTGAACCCAAAGGGCGACTGCTTGCCTTGTCTGCTTCGGACGGGCTTGGAAGAAAGTAGCGTCAAACCTACACCGTCTGCCTTAGCCTTCGGGGATTTCGAGGTCGAGCAAGACGCTGATGGCGCTTGCTGCGAACTCGGTCACGGTGCAATCGGGGTGACCTACCTCGCAGCGGACAAGGTGCTACGCCGCAGGGTTGCCCTTAAAGTCATCGAGGTGCCGGCGGCAGCTCGCGGCTCTCAAGCTGTGCGCGAACGTTTTTTGCGTGAAGCCCGCGCTGCGGCCGCTCTACGGCACCCGAATGTCGCTGCCGTTTTCCAGTTTGGTGCTTCCCCTGGTGGCACTCACTGCTATTACGCGATGGAACTAGTCGAAGGTGAAACCTTGGGCGCTCGCGTACGGAGAGATGGCCCGCTTCAAGCCAAGGAGGCTTTGGAAATTGCGATTCAAATCACGCGGGCGTTGATCGCTGCGGCAGCCCACCATTTGATCCATCGCGATCTGAAGCCGAGCAATATCATGCTGACGACGGAGTCGGAAGTGAAAGTAATCGACTTCGGTCTGGCCAAGGCGATCACTGATGCCGGCGCAGAGATGGATCTAACACACGGAGAATTTGTTGGCACACCGACTTTCGCCAGTCCTGAACAATTTGGAAAAGGTCCGGTCGACGCACGCTCGGACATCTATTCGCTGGGCGCTACGTTGTGGTTCGCGCTCACCGGATTGCCACCACACGTTGGCAGAACGTTGGAAGAGATTCGCGATGGTAAAACACGCGATAATCTGCCGGTCGCGCAATTGGCCGCCAGAAAAGTTCCTGAGCCCTTGGTAAAACTGCTGCGCTGTACGCTTGCCGTAGATCCCGGCCAGCGGCCCGCGTCGGCTCGCGAATTAATGGAAGCTCTGGAATCATGTCGTCGGAAGCTTGCTCGTCGCGTCA
>JAALOD010000041.1:7515-21273 GCA_013372845.1 Candidatus Udaeobacter sp. | reverse complement strand
TTAAGGATAAAACTCGACGAACGCTCGATGATTTCATGAACTGGGAAACAGCCGTGCGGTAACAAGGGTCCAACGGCGTGGGCTAACAGCGAGTTGCGTATTTGGCTTAATCGCGAGTGGGCTGCACTCGGCCGCGAGCCATCCCTAGCAGCATTGTGCGGCTTACGCACCGCGACTACGTTGCAAAGCACACGCCTGTCTAAAGAACCGCCCTGCCACGCGATCAGCACACATAACGGAGAGCCGTGAACCATCCCCGCGCGCGCGGGGTAGTTATTCAGAGCAGGCGATGGTAGCTGTGATTGACGGGGCGCCGCAATCTTGATAAACGCTGGTGCGCAGACCGCCGCGTTTGCGCGCCATGGCGAAAGAGACTTCATCGGCCGATTCTTCGTTGCCATTGCACGAAGTATTGGAAGCTGAGTTTGTCGCTCTTCATGGAGAACTCCCGTCGGACTATCCAAGCTCGAGCGAATCGAAAACGCGTCTGACGGGATTGTGGGGCGCGATTCACGGACTAAAGGAGAAACGCGCGGCGCTCTGCATCTCGGGCGGCGGCATCCGGAGCGCCACCTTTGGATTGGGGATTTTACAGGGCCTGGCGCGCTGCGGGTTACTCGAGAAATTTCATTACCTATCCACGGTCTCTGGCGGGGGATACATTGGCAGCTGGCTAAGCGCGTGGATTAAGAATGATCCAGACGGCATTCGCGGTGTGGTCGACGAACTGAAGCGGCGGCCTGATTCCACCCTAGAGCCCGAACCGCAGCCGGTCCGCCATCTAAGGGAATTCAGCAATTACCTCGCACCGCGAACCGGGCTGACGTCGGTAGATTTTTGGACGCTGATTGCGACGTTCGTTCGCAACATGTTCTTGAACTGGCTGGTGCTGATCTCGTGGCTGGCAGCCGCAATGATGATCCCCAGGTTATATCTCGCGGCAATCAACCTGCAGCCGAACTGGCCCGCCTGGGGGCCCGAAATGGACCTCACAAAGTACATACAGATGGCGGACCAGATAAAGCACGACTGGGACATCTGGCTCAACATCCTGCTCGCAATTGGAGGCGCGTTGATCGCTGTAGCGATGGCCTACGCGATCATCGACGTTCCTTCCACCGGCAATGCGCGATTACCACAACGCCGCTTCTTGGAATTTCGGCAAATTCCGCTAATGCTCGCGTCTCTCGTCCTGGCTGAATGGTGGGCTTTAGTCCGCAACGTTCATGGTAGCGAGCCGTTTGAAGCCGGGGAGTGGCGGTCCAAGTTCGTCATTTTTTTCGTTGCGTGTTATTTGGTCGGCGGCGTCTTTGCGACGGTTATTCTTGCATTTCGTAAGCAAAAGAGAGAACGGCGCATCTTCAATTCGCTTTGGCGATTGGGTATCATTGCGTTAGCAGCGACGTTCGCAGGATTTTGTCTCTCGACGATCGCAACGCGAATGTTTTTAGAACCTCCCATTCAATTTACGTTGACCCAGGGCCTCGAGGCAACGCCCATCCCATGGAGTAAGCAGAAAATAAAGATCCCACAAGGCACTCAGGGCGTCATTACTCAAATCGAGAGAAGATATACCATCGAAACACCTGAGAAGAAGGGGCGCATCAGCGAGAACGATCTCGGTCCTGTGGAACTGAAACCAGACCAAAAGCTTCCGATTCAATACACTTTGAAGCACGATTGCGAGGCGCTCCCGACTCCCTGGCCAACCCCTTGGAATAGAGAGAAAACGAAATTCGCAGCAGGCACCCGGGTTGAAATTACGGAAGTCCGCAAAATATACACCATCGAAACGCCCCAAGGTCCGGCGCGCATAACGGACAATGAAATCGGTGCATTGCAGCGTAAACCAAATCAGAAGCTTCCCGAGCGTTTCCCGTTGCCGGCGCCCGCGAGTAATGCGGTCAAATACGTGAGTTTCGCGCCCGCGTTGATCCTCGGCGTGTTGCTGTTGGTTAATTTCCTGTTTACCGGCCTGACGAGTTGGGTGACAGAGGATGAGGATCGCGAGTGGTGGGGGCGATCAGCGGCTTGGATCCTCATTACGATTTTCGGGTGGATCGTGATCAACGTAATCGTTCTCTGGGGTGCGCAGGCGATTTCTGCAACGCCAAATCGGTTGGGCGTTTTTCTCGGGGAGGTGAAGGCGACACCACAAGCAAAAGGTCTTCTTGGCGCTTTTGGAGGAGTAACCGGTTTGGTCAGTGCCTTGCTGGCTATCCGATCGAAGCTGAGTAGTAAATTTGGCGAGAAAGCCGGTTTTCAATGGCTTCTGCTTGTCGTGGCGGTCGTTTTCTTTGTACTTCTGGCAATCATAATTTCGTGGGTGCTGGTATTGGTTGGCTCTCAGCCCTGGGCACAACACGCTACTGCCTGGCTTTTGGGTGGAGCGCCGGAGCAAATTATCGACCCAAATTCCTGGCGTATTCAGCTCTTCGTTGTCGTCTTCCTCACATGCGTCATGCTGCTTTTCGGAATCGTGATTGGTTTTTTCATCAATGCGAACAAGTTCTCTCTTCACGCAACCTATCGGAACCGGTTGATCCGCGCCTACCTTGCTGCGTCGCGCACAATTAGGAGGCCGAATCTGTTTACGGGGTTCGACCCCGACGACAACATCAAGCTCGGCGACTTGTCTTCCGACAAGCCTATTCATGTGTTAAATGGGGCGCTTAATGTCATAAGAGGCGAGCAGCTAGCGTGGCAGGAGCGCAAGGCTGAATCCTTCACAATGAGCCGGCTACACTGCGGTTCTTTTAAGGTTGGTTATCGCCCATCGCCGCAGTACGGCGAAGCGATCACGCTCGGAACAGCAATGGCTATCTCGGGCGCGGCGGCGAATCCGAATATGGGCTACCATTCATCACCGGTCCTCGGTCTCTTGATGACCCTATTCAACGTGCGCCTTGGATGGTGGCTGGGGAACCCCGGATCGCCCGGCGCCAAAACGTGGCGCCGAAAAGGACCGCGATATTCTGTAGGGCCACTGTTTTCGGAAGCGATCGGTAACACAACCGATCACTACAAATACGTGAATCTGTCGGATGGCGGCCATTTCGAAAACCTTGGAATTTACGAGATGGTGCTGCGTCGCTGTCATTTTATCGTCGTGAGCGACGGGGGTGAGGATCCCGAATGTGCCTATGCCGATCTCGGTGAAGCAGTGCGCAAAATCCGAATCGATTTTGGAATCCCGATCGAATTCGGCACAATGACCATCTTTCCTCGCAGCGCAATCGACACCTTAAAAACTCCCGGCCATAACTGCGCTGTGGGTCGCATTCGCTACTCGGTAGTGGACGGTGACGATGCTCCGGATGGCATTATCGTTTACATCAAGCCGGCTTGTTACGGCGACGAACCGCGCGATATCTACGAATACTTCAAGACCAATCCGACGTTCCCGCACGAGAGCACGAGCGATCAGTTCTTCTCCGAGTCGCAATTCGAGAGTTATCGGATGCTTGGTGCGTACACCATGGAAAAGTTTTGCACAGATTGCGATGGAGATTTTCGCTGTTTCGTTCGTGACATTCTAAAACGCCACCTCCAGATGGAAGCGCCCGATTGGCTTTCAGAATTACTCGACGAAACGAAAAACAAGATCGCGTAAGCGGGCGGCTTGATCGGCGCATGCGAGACAAGCGCCTATGCTGGCACGACGAATTCATGGTAAACTAGCAAGATGGCCCGCATTTTCGCCCTGCCGGTCACGCTTTTCGCTCTGGCGATGGCGGCGTGGGCAGCGGATCAATCCGCGGGAAACAAATCCGAGGAACCCGATTCATTCGACGTCGAGCCGCCGATATTGAAGCAAAACCTCTCGGATGAGCCACTGCCGAACGGCGATATGGCACGTTTAGAAAAGCAATTGGAACGCGCAAGACAAAATGCCGCAGGCGCGGAACGTCTCTATAAAATTGGTGTACTTGCGAAAGCGGAAGTGGAGCAGCGGTTGCTGAAGGTTGTCCGCTGCGAATCGGATCTGGCAAACGCGCGTGTCGCTCGCGCAAAAGAGGAACTTGCCGAAAAGGAATCTCAACTCGCGACTGGTGAAATTACCAGGGATGAACTGGAGTCAATGAAAACAGCGCTGGCGCAATTGACCGAAGTCGCGCAAGCAGCCGCGGCGAAACGTGAGCGCGCCGAGCTCGAGGCCGCAGAAGCAAACTTACGCCGACAGCAAAAGCTTCTTAAGCTCGGCATCGGACAAAAATCCGACGTCACTCACGCCGAAGAAAAACTTGCCGAGCTCAAAGCGCAGAATAACCGATGAAGATAGAAGTCGGCGGATCGGTGCATCCACCATTTCGCCCATTCGTCGTTTCTCCGTTTCCGGGATCAATACCCTGCCGCCATTCCGTCTTTGCGTGATTCGCTTGCACCAACATAGACGCGCTGGCCGTCGTGCATTTCGACTTTGATCGCCTGGTAACCGCCGTAACCGCCGACGTCGAAACGCACATCGTGTCCTTTCTTGCGCAATTCGCGCACAGTCTCGTACGGAATACCGCTCTCGACTTCAACGTAGCCGCCTGATTCAGTCATTTTTTCTCCGGTCGGTTCATTATCGCCTTCGTGCTGCCAGCGCGACGCGTCGCCGGCTTCTTGTACGTTCAAACCAAAATCGATCTGGTTTGTAAGCACCTGCACATGACCCTGCGGTTGCATGCCGCCGCCCATCACCCCGAATGCTTCCCACGGTTTACCATCTTTCATGACGAAGCCGGGGATAATAGTGTGAAAGGGACGTTTGCCCGGCGCGTAAACGTTCGCGTGAGTGGGATCCATCGAAAAAAGCTCGCCGCGATCCTGAAACATGAATCCGAGTCCGGGCACCACAATGCCGCTGCCCATCCCGCGATAATTGCTTTGGATAAGTGAGACCATGTTGCCTTCATCATCGGCGGTACACATGTAGATAGTGTCGCCGTCGTCGATGACTGAACTGGAGCCGGCCCGCCCTCGGGCCGAAGCCGCGACCGAGCGGCGCGGGGGCGCGCCGACTCCATTTTCGGGGTTACCGGCCTCGACCTTCTTGGCCGCGTGATTTGGGTCGATTAGCTTGCGACGTTCGGCTCCATAGCTTTTTGAAAGCAACCCGGTAAGCGGAATCTTTGCGAATGCCGGATCGGCGTAAAACTTCGCCCGATCGGCCCAGGCGATCTTCTTCGCTTCGATCATTGCGTGAAGCGTTTCGGCCGAATTGCGTTCCATTGCACGCAGATCGAATCCCTCGAGAATGTTCAGTATTTGCAGCGCGGCGATCCCCTGACCGTTTGGTGGAAGCTCGAAGACATCGTAGCCGCGATAGTTCGTCGAAACTGGCTCGACCCAGGTCGATGTATGCTTCTCGAAATCGGCTTTCCGCAAAAAGCCGCCATTCGCCCGCATGAATGCGTCGATCTTGTCTGCGATCTCACCCTTGTAAAAAGCGTCGCGACCTTTTTCGCCAATCAGTCGCAAGGTTTTCGCCAGGGCCGGATTCTTGAAAATATCGCCCTTGGCGGGGGTTCGCCCTTTTCCGTCGAGTGTGTAAGTCTCGAAAAAAGCGCCGGGCAATCCCTTGTATAGCCGCGGACCAAACGCCCAATAATAGGCGATCAATTCGGTGACCGGAAAACCCTGTTCTGCATACTGAACGGCAGGCGCAAGGTCGTCGCTGAGTTTCAGTTTGCCGAATCTTTTGTGCAGCTCCGCCCAGGCATCCACTGTTCCGGGTACGCTAATCGGCAACATGCCTACCGGTGGAATTGTTTCACGATGCAGTTTCGCCAGCTCGGCCTTCATCTGGTCATAACTCAAACCGAGCGGTGAACGTCCGCTGCCGTTGATTCCGTAGAGTTTATTTTCCTTAGCGCTATAAACGATTGCGAACAGATCGCCGCCAACCCCGTTGGAGACAGGCTCCATCAAACCGAGCGTTGCGTTTGCAGCGATCGCCGCGTCCACGGCGCTGCCACCGCGTTTTAAAATATCTATGCCGACCTGTGTGGCCGCGGGCACGCTTGTGCAGACCATTCCATGGCGTGCCAGCACTTCCGATCGCGTGGCGAAATTCTTTCCGGTGATGCGATCGATCTGAGCGTTAAGCCGGAGACCGACAATCAACAAAGCGAACAACCCAAAACTGAGCTTAAGCCAGCGCACCAGCCACATTAATGCCTTCTATTTTAAAGAGTGCACTTGAATTTTAGTCTGCCGATTATATTTGATTGCTCACCACCAAATGAAGATTTCGTCCGACGACAAAAAAGCGATCAGCCTCATTCTTATCTGCCTGGGATTTCTGTCCTTTGTGATCGGCATCGCTGCTCATTTAAAAGCGGGTTTTCAATCGCGCGCTGAGATTACGACGACAGGCTTCGTCGCTGCGGCGATTTTCGCGGGACTAGGCATCCTTGTGTTTCTGTTTTCGTTTACAAAAAAACAGAGTTGAGGCGAGATTGCAGACTCCGGACCGCGGATTACGCATTTAGGACGGCACGGTGCGGGCCCTAAAAAAGTGGCGGCGATCCTCCCCAGATCGCCGCCGTCCCCCACCGCTCTGAACAACGAAGTTATTGCTGCATTGCGTCGTGAAGCTCCTTGTGGGCGTTCATCATGTCCTGATGCGCCTTCTGGACGGCATCCAGCTTCTTCTGCTGATCAGCCGTTAGCAGCGGCCTGATCTGCGACAGCGAGCTGTCGATGACTCCTTTTGCTTTCTGCATCGCCTCCTGATGAATGGCGGCGAGCTGCGGTTTGGCCGCATCGAGAATCGGCTGAACCTTTGTCTGTTGATCAGAAGTCAGGTCCAACTGCTTGGTGATTCCCTGAAGGCCAAACGCGTGCCCGTGCCCACCAGGGCCGGCTTGAGCCTGCACTACTGCAAAGCCCCCGAGCGCAATCGCGCCGGCGGCTACAACCGCTAATATGTTTCTTTTCATGGTTTGTTTCATTTTGTCTCCGCGAAATATTGTTTCGCTTCTTCAGGTAATGACCGGCAGGCAGTCTGAGCGGTTACAATTTTTTCTTGTGTTCGCTCGTGCAACCGCTTTTTCCTGCGACAAGCGCTTGGCACAAGCGCTTCTACACCCAAAATTGTAACCAAAGCGCCCCGGTAGCGGTCATTGCTACTGGTGTGGATGCGCTCTCGATTACATGGATGATACTGACGCAAGTGCGCTTGTTCATGCTGCGCTCCAGCATGACGATGAGGCGGCTCGCGCATTGGTGCGACAGCTCTATCCGCTCGTGGCCAAGATCGTCCGCGCTCATCGCCCGCATCGAACGGATGAAGAAGACCTTTGCCAAATGATTTTCATCAAAGTATTCCAGAAACTATCGCAATTTTCCGGCAAGGTGCCGCTGGAGCACTGGGTCTCACGCATCGCAGTCAACACTTGCCTGAACCAGATTCAGTGGGAGAAAATACGACCCGAGCTTCGTCACGCCGATTTAAGCGTGGAAGAGCAAGCCGTGATTGAGAATCTGAAAACCTCCGCTGACGAGCTGGCGCCAGACCAGCGTTTCGCCTCGCGCCAACTGGTCGAACATCTTCTCGCTGCTCTCAAACCAGTCGAACGGCTGGCCATCGATCTGCTATACTTGCAAGGACGTTCGGTTGAAGAGATCCGTAAAATTACCGGCTGGAGCGCAGCGCTCGTTAAAGTACGGGCGTTTCGAGCGCGACAAAAAATGAAAGAGTGCCTCGCCCGGATTTCGGCAAAGGAAGGAGTATGAAAGATCACGAAATCGATCGGTTGTTGCGATCAGCCGCGAAGACGGGCGACGAAGCTCCGGCTGAAATGCCGTTTGGATTCGATACTCGCGTGGTCGCGCTTTGGCGTGCCTTGGGTGTGAAGCCAAATGGCATTGCTTCACTGCTCCGGCGCGTGGCGCTCTTGTCGGCCGCAGTGATTGCCATTTCGACGTTGGTGGCTGTTCGCGAGCTCAAACAGAGCCGGGAACAGTCCAACGACTTCACGAACGAGTTTGCCATCGCGGACACCGCCATTCAGGATGAGTTTTCACAATGAACGGCGCGTTAAAGTGGAAACTTATTGCCGGATTTGTCCTTGTATTCGTCGCTGGCGGAATCGCTGGCGCTGCTTTGGGGGGATTTTACGCTCGGCATCTTTTCTTTGACGTTCACCGTCCAGGGCGAGTCGGCGACAGAATGAAAGAGCGGCTTCGCGCTGAGCTTAGGCTGACACCTGAACAGGTCGCAAAAATTTCGCCGATTGTCGATAAAACGGCCGCGCAGCTCCAGGAGATACGGCGCGACACCGGCCGCCGCGTCCATGGGATCATGGCGGAAGCGCACAAGGAGATCGCGGTCAATCTTACCGACGAACAACGGCAAAAACTTCAACAAATCGAAGAGCGACACCGGCGGGGGCGCCATCGTCACGGCTCGCGCGAATTCGCGCCCGAATCACCATCGGCGACGCCGTAGGCATGTCGAGGGCGGAGCTCTGCGACGCCGATCGCATTCTCGGCGCATCCACTCAGGCTCGCAGAGCTCGCCCCTCCATTTAAATCCGCAGCGTGTTCAGAAGCGTAATCCGTTCTCGAAAAAGATCCGCTCGCGCTCGACGTCTGCGCCGCGGCTAATGAAAAGATCGCGCAGTTCCGGCGTGTAGTAATCGCCGCTATAGAGAGGATTCAGCCCAAAGAAAATCTTCCCGCCCGGGGCGAGGTGTTGCCCCAAATCGCCCAGGAAAAAATCCCATTCCGCTGTTCCCCAGCGTTCCTTCGTCGGGTGATAAAGGTAGAAATTGGTGGAAAACGCGGTGATCCAATCGAATTTTTGACCAAGGTCGGGCAGTGGTTGAAACGCGCTGATCCTCCAAACTACGCGCGGAACTCGGAAAAGCTCGAGCAGTTCGGTAAAAAGAGCGACGTGCTCGATGTCCAAGCCCAGAACGGAATGGCCGAGGTTCCTGGCGATGAACAGGAAAAATCCTCCGCCGCAACCGAGATCGAGCACGCGTTTCGGCTCTGAACGATGGAGTTTCAAATCCTGGACGCGTTCCCGATTTAATCGCAACCACGGGTCGATGTTTGCGTATTTGGCGTATCCAGCAGTGGAATTCGCATAACGCCGCTGAATTTCTCGGACGCGTGCCTCATCGATTTTCGCCAGCATCGGTCGAAGCGGAACGCGAAAAATCGAGCGTTGTGCTCTGCGCCAGCCGCGCCGGTAGGTCAGAGGCTTGGTAAATTTGAGAATTTTTCGGGAAAGTTTCATTTAAAAATCGGGGAACTGTAGGGCAACCGCTCCGGTTGCCAACCCGTAGCGAAAGCAGGCGATGCGTCCGCCCTACAATTTCTCCATGATTTCGCGAAGAAGTCCCGGGCCCCGATAAACGAATCCGGTGTAAAGCTGAACAAGCTGTGCGCCCGCTTCGAATTTTTCCCGGGCAGATTCTGCATCGCAGATTCCACCGGAAGCAATCACCGGAATTTTGGAGTTTGCGGCGATGCTGCGCACTAGGGCACTTGATTTTTCCCGAAGCGGTGCGCCGCTCAAACCACCTTGTTCATCGAGCTCCGACGGAATCGAGGCATGATCCAGGGTCGTGTTTGTCGCGATGATCCCCGCGACTCCGTTTTCTTCGCACGCCGCAAGGACTGACTCCAATTCAACTGGCGACAGATCAGGCGAAACCTTCACAACAAGAGGCTTGGCGACCGGCCCCGGCTCACTGCCAATACCGTGCAGCAATCGTGACAGCGCTGCCGGTTCCTGCAGCTCCCTTAGGCCGGGAGTGTTGGGCGAGCTCACATTTAACGTGATGTAATCCGCAAAATCACGAAGCAATCGAAACGAGTAGAGATAATCGTCGGTGGCGCGTTCAAGGGGCGTCGTTCTCGATTTGCCAATATTGATTCCGACCGGAACTGCGGGCCATCGCCCGCTCTCGCGCAGTCCACGCAAGCGTACTGCGATAGCATCGGCACCGTCATTGTTAAATCCCAGGCGATTGATGACGGCTTGCTGCGCCGGCAGTCGAAAGATGCGCGGCTTCGGATTTCCTGGCTGTGCCATGGCGGTCACGGTGCCGATCTCGATGAAACCAAAACCAAGGGCCGCCCATGCCGGCAGGGCGACGCCGTTTTTGTCCAGCCCGGCGGCGAGGCCGATTGGATTCGGAAAGGTTAAGCCGAAGAGAGTTTTTGGTTTCGACGGCGGCGTGAACCGTTTCAGCGCGCGGAGCGCAGGACTAAAATGCGAAGCCCTGCGAAGCGATGCGATTGTGAAATGATGTGCCGTCTCCGCCTCAAGCGAAAACAGCAGCGGCCTAAGAACCCGCTCATAGAAGTTTAACATCTGAACCGGCGTTTCAGTTAAAAGGTTAAAAGCGTTACAAAGTTACAACAGAGAAGCGCCGATTTAACCTTTTTAACGGTGTAACTTTTTTAACGGTTCAACGTCAGTTTCATTTCCCGATGCAAAACTGGCTGAACACAGAGTCGAGAATCTGTTCTACATCGGCAACGCCAATTACCTCTCCGACGGCGCACATTGCTTCGTTAAGATGAATCGCGGCGAATTCCGGCGACAAGCCCTCGGCTTGTGCCGACGTGGCCCGATCGCATGATTCCAGAGCGCGACGCAGACAATCGCGATGGCGCGTATTAATCGCGAGGGTGCTCTCCGGCTTTAGATTTTGTTTCGTGATCCGGGCCAGAATTTCCTTTTGCAACTCGGGGAGGCCTTCCCCTGTGAGGCACGAAATTCGCAACGCGTGGAAATCTTTCCAGTCACTGTTTTCAGGCAGATCGCTCTTGTTTAGAACGACAATTTCGTCGGAATCGGGGTTGCGTTCCTGGAAATGTGGAGGTTTCGAGTGACTGCTATCTGCGATGTGGAGTCGCAAATCGGCCAATTGCAGCGATTTCTCCGTGCGGGCGATACCCTCACGCTCCAGCTCGCTGCTGGATGTTCTCAAACCAGCTGTATCAAGCAAACGGATGGGAACGCCGTCCAGATTGACGGTTTCTTCGATGGTGTCGCGTGTCGTGCCATGGGTATCGCTCACAATCACGCGATCGTAACCAAGGAGCCGATTGAGCAAGCTCGATTTCCCGGCATTTGTTGCTCCGTAGATGACCAGGCGCACACCTTCACGCAGAATGCGTCCTTGATCAGCAGTGGCGAGCAACGCTGCGATTTCTTCCCGGATGGAACCGAGTCGCGCACGCAGTGTTTCGCCTTCGTCGGGCGTGATGCCCTCCTCAGGAAAATCGATTGACGCATTGATGTGCGCGAGCAGTTCAACCAGCTCATCACGAATTTTTCTGATTTGTTCTCCGAGCCTGCCTTCAAGTTGTTCGGTGGCCGAGCGCAGAGCGAGATCGGTCTTCGCGCGGATCAGATCGATTACCGCTTCGGCTTGAGTCAGGTCCATTTTGCCGTTGAGAAAGGCGCGCTCGGTAAATTCGCCAGGACGTGCCGCGCGGGCACCGGCGCGCAAGCACGCTTCAAGGACCTTTGCAGAAACCAGCGTTCCTCCGTGGCAACTGATTTCGATCAAATCCTCTCCGGTGTAACTGGCCGGCGCGCGGTGGACGGCAAGCATCACTTGATCGATCAATCGGCCTTCGTAGTCAAAAATCTCGCCAAAGTGCTGCACGCGCGGCTCAAATCGCGACGGCGTCTCTTTGCCATTGAAGATCTTGTCCGCTACCTCGACCGCATTCGCCCCTGAGACGCGCACCAGCGCGATGGCCCCTTCCCCGGGTGGCGTGGAGACGGCAGCGATAGTGTCGGAAACGGTCATAACCCTAGCGAATTGTAGGGCAACCGCCTCGGTTGCCAAATTGCGTGAACAACATCGCTTTGGTGCTGCCCATAGCGGCAGACCGCTGCCGCACTCCAAGACGTAGCCGCCTTTGAAAGCGTCTATGACGCGCTAGCGTTTTGGAGTGCGGCGGTGCTCCGCCGCTTTTTATTCAGATTTCCGGCTCGGGCATTACCTTCTTCAGTGCCGCGACTAATTTCTTGTTCTCCTCCATTGTGCCGACCGAAATGCGAACCCATTCGGGCAAGTTGTACCCTTTGAGCGGGCGCACGATGATGCCTTGCCTCAGCAGCTTCTCGAAGACCGCATGCCCATCGCCAACACGTACCATCACAAAATTCGCGGTCCCGGGTACAAAAGGAATTTTCATTTTGGCAAATTGTCCGTGCAAATAAGCGCGGCCTTCATCGACCACCCGCTTGGTATCGCGCAGATGCTCGTCATCTTCCAGCGCTGCCAGTGCGCCCACTTGAGCGATGCTGTTCACGTTAAATGGCTGCCTTGTTTTGTGGAGCACCTGGACCAGATCAGTCGGCCCAACGGCATAGCCGATACGCAAGCCGGCCAGTCCATGAATCTTCGAAAACGTGCGCAGGACAACAATGTTCCGTCCTTCGCGAACGAATTGCAGCGTATCAGGCGGATCATCGAGGAATTCGAAATAAGCTTCATCGAAAACAACGATCACATTTTCAGAGACGCGTGACACGAAATCGTCAATCGCGCGCTGCGAAAGCAACGTCCCGGTTGGATTATTTGGGTTCGGGACAAAAATGAGCCGGGTTTTCGGCGTGATCGCGGCCAGCATTCCGTCCAAGTCCTGCTCATAATCCGGGCTGGGCACTTCGATCGTGCGCGCGCCAAATGAGGTCGCGATCAATTTGTAGACGACAAACGCATACTGCGATGTGACCACGTCGTCACCGGGATTGAGAAATGCGTGACCAAGAAACTCGAGCACTTCATTTGAACCATTGCCGAGAATCACGTTCTCCGGGCCGAGGCCGAGTTTGGTTGCCACTGCGTTGCACAGGCAAAATCCGCCGCCGTCCGGATACAGGTGGCCTTTTTCCAATGCCTCACGCATCGCCTCCATTGCCATGGGAGAGGGGCCCAGCGGATTCTCGTTCGAAGCCAGCTTGATGATTGCACCTGGATCAAGGCCAAGTTCGCGAGCCGTTTCCTCGATTGGTTTTCCCGGTTGATAGACCGTGATCTCGCGCAGTTGCGGGTTCGCCAACTCCCAGATCGAAATCATGGAATAATGGAGTAGTGGAGTAACGGAGTAATGACAACTCCATTAGAGTTGTCGTGCCACCGCTCCATCGGTTACAATGTCGACAATGGCCGAAGGCGAAATCATCTATCTCGATAACAATGCGACCACCCAGCTTGATCCCGGGGTTATCGAGGAAATGCTGCCGTTTTTGACCAGGCATTATGGCAACCCTTCAAGCGGATACAGCTTCGCGGCCACCGCGAGGAAAGCCATCAACCTTGCGCGCGAACGGTTGGCGGCGTTGCTGGGGTGTGAGCCAGTGGAAATTGTTTTCAGCAGCGGCGGCACAGAATCCAATAATGCGGTGATCAATTCGGCGCTGCAGCTTGAGGCGGGTGGCAAGCATGTGATCACGAGCGCGGTCGAACACAGCGCGGTGTTACGCCCTTGCCAGGATCTCGCAAAACGACGATATGACGTCACAGTTCTGGGCGTCGATGGACATGGCAATCTCGACGTAGCCGAATTGGAGGCTGCGATTCGGCCAGGGACAGCCCTCGTTTCAATTATGTGGGCAAATAACGAAACCGGCGTGGTATTTCCCATCGAAAAAATTGCTGAAATCTGTCGCCAGAAAGGTGTGCTGTTTCATACAGACGCCGTACAAGCGACCGGGAAAATCCCGATGCGTCTGCGCGATTCGCCGATCAATTTTCTTTCCCTTTCCGCGCATAAATTTCACGGCCC
>JAALOD010000041.1:0-7415 GCA_013372845.1 Candidatus Udaeobacter sp. | reverse complement strand
CTTCTCTTGTTGGATCGACAAGGTATTTGTTGCTCGGCCGGTTCGGCCTGCCGGACCGGTTCACAGGAAGCTTCGCATGTGCTGCGAGCAATGAATCCGAGCAGCGATGGCGCCCGACGGAGTCTGCGCTTTTCTCTTGGCCGGTTCAACAGTGACGCGCAAATCGATCGCGCGATTGAAGTCGTTCCAAAAGTAATCGAGAAGCTGCGTCAGCTGTCGCCCGTTCGCGAACCCATTGTTGCGCAAGCCTCCGCGTCGCCACGGCACGAGCTCATCTGATATTGGCGATATTGCGATTTTGCGTTCCGCAACCGGGACGCATGCGCTACTTTCCGCATATGGAGACGCCGCGAGATCCCAATGCTTCGCGTTACGAGCATGTCGGCAAGGGTCTGCGCCGGAGCGATCTCGACCGCGACCCGATCAAACAATTTGGAAACTGGTTCACGGCAGCGATTGAAGCCGGTATTCGCGACGTCAATGCAATGAGCCTTGCCACAGCTGGGGCTAATGGCAGACCATCAGTGCGCATTGTGCTGCTGAAAGGCTTCGACCACGACGGGTTCGTGTTTTTTACCAATTACGAGAGCGAAAAAGGAAAGCAGCTCGATGCCAACCCGTACGCGGCGCTGGCATTTTACTGGATCGAACTGGACCGACAGATTCGCATTAGCGGCAGAGCAGAAAAACTTCGCGGAAGAATCGCAAACCTATTTTCATTCGCGTCCCGTGGGCAGTCAGCTGGCCGCCTGGGCATCGCGTCAAAGCCAGGTGGTCGATGGACGGCGCGTGCTGGATGCGCGCATGGCGAGATGACCGAGCGCTTCGGTGACAAGCGCATTCCGTTGCCGCCGCATTGGGGCGGCTACCGAGTGAAACCGGATACAATCGAATTTTGGCAAGGTCGCCCGAACCGCCTGCACGATCGGTTTCGTTACACCCGGCAGGCCGATAACTCCTGGCTGATCGAGCGACTAGCACCGTAATGTGGTTCGACGGGGCTTCGTTTAGGATTTGCACTGAAGTCCGAAAAACGACGCGAGGACGCCTCGCACTCCTAAAGCTGGCGCGAAATAAAAGAAGAGCGTCCGTTGTTTTCGCACGAAGTGCTTTTGGAGTGCGAGGCGTCCTCGCATCGCTTTCACGCGCACGAGGATACAGAGTTCATGAAGAAAAATCCTTATAGCAAAATCGACATTGTCCGCGGCGACATAACGAAGGTCGACGTTGACGCGATCGTGAATGCGGCGAACACCACACTCCTCGGCGGCGGCGGTGTCGACGGTGCAATTCATCGCGCCGCTGGGCCCGGGTTGCTCGCTGAATGCCGGACTCTCGGCGGTTGTCGACCCGGCGAAGCGAAAATTACTCGCGGATATCATCTGCCTACACGCCTTGTCATTCACACAGTTGGTCCGGTTTGGAGAGGAGGAAAACACCATGAGCCTGAGACCCTGGCGAATTGTTATCGGAATTCGTTGCAGCTGGCGGTCCAAAATGAAATCACGACGATCGCTTTCCCGGCAATCAGTTGCGGCGCATATGGCTATCCGATTCCAGAGGCGGCCCAGGTCGCTTTGAAGACCGCGCGAGATTTTCTCGCGACTGATGACAGCATCGACAAAGTAACTTTTGTTCTTTGGGGTGAAGATGTTTATAATGCGTATCGGCAATTGTTGTAGCCGTCGACCTCTGGGTGGCGCGACACACACGTTGGGTAGAGATCAGCGCCGCATTTCCCAGAACGAAACGGCTACAGAAGTGGAGAAACGCAATCAGGCCACCGGATACGATTGCATTTGTGTATGATTAATCCGAACGAAAACAATCTTACGAGGGACGAACCGCTGCCGGCGCCGGTTCAGCCGGGCGAGCAACAAATTGGCCCGGGTGGGCGTGAGCAGTTTCGTCAAGCAACAAGCAAATTTTCCACGGCTGTGAGCCACACGTGGGATGAAACAAAGGAGAAAGCCAGCCGTGCCAGGGAGCGCACTGAATATTTCGTACGCGAAAATCCCGTGCCGACTATCCTTGGCGCGCTGGGACTCGGAATCGCGATTGGGTTGGCGATCCGCTTTGCATCGACCAGCGACGAGAGAGCGAAAGTTGAGGCAAAGTCGCCGCTCTCAGATCTGGATTGGAGCGTTCTCTCTCTTCCGTTTCTCTGGCCGTTGTTCAAATCAGCCAGGGAAAAATATGAAAGATCGACGGAGGCGATGAAAGATGGCGTGAAACGATTGAAAAAGATCGACGTGGACCGCTACGCAAAGCCAATCCGCAAACGCTGGAAAGCCTGGACGCGTTGAGGATCGTTGCAGATCGGCGCGAATCGTTCACCTGAGCTCGAGAAAGCCATTGATGAGATCGGCGAGCGGACGCGGATACTGGTACATGAAAGCGTGGCCACCGCCGTTGAATTGAGCAAGCCACGCGCCAGGAATGGCGTTAACCAGCTTCAACGCATTGGACGGCGGGATCACGATATCGGCCGTACCGGTGGCAACTAGCACTGGCACGTTTATCTCTCGCACCCGGTTCCCGATGCCGGTGCGGTGCCATGCATCCATCGCCGCGACCTGACGACTAACGAGATCGGTAGACAGCTGCGCACGCGCCGCTGCTACGATATCGCCGAATTCGCGATAAACGGATTCGGCGATTGCCCTCGGAAAAACCAATGACAGTAATCGACGTGCCTGTTCATGAGGCGTGCCGGACATGTCGATGAGTTTTGACCACACGTCGGCTGACGCGAGATCTGCGTTAGCTCCTCCCGGATTCGTTGATAACAGGATGAGTTTGTTAATACGATCCGGGTGCTGCAAGGCGAGTCTTTGAGCGATGAATCCGCCCATCGACCACCCGAGTACGCTTGGGCGCTCCACGTCGAGCATCTCGATTACTCGCGCGGCATCATCGGCGAGTTGGTCGATACCAAATGGCCGTCCGTTGTCCGTGGAGGAACCGATCCCGCGATTGTCAACGAGGATGAGCTCGTTGGAAGACGCGAGCGCGTCAATAAACGAAGGATCCCAGTCCGCACTCGTGGCAGCGAAGCCGTTCAGAACCACAAGCGGCCGGCCATTTCCAATTCGACGGTAAGCGAGTTTCGCGCCATCGATTGGGATCGTCGCTAACGATTCAGCTGCCATTGGACAAATTCGACCATTGAAGCGTCGCGTCACATCGCTGAAAGTGTCAATCCACAAATGGCACACTCCCGTTCGATTGAGCAGCCCGCGTGGCAACGCAATCCGATCTTCGAATTTTTCGCGTCGCTTAAACTCGCGGTCGTTTTGCTCGCGGTAATCATTGTCGCCGCAATCGCAGGCACGCTCTATGAGTCGAGTTTTGATGCGAAGGTGGCGCGCGCCTATGTTTACGGGGCGCCGTGGTTCAATCTTTGGCTTGTTTTGCTTGGAGCAAACCTTACCTGTTCCGCGCTTTTCGTTGGCCCTGGCGCAAACATCATGTCGCGTTTCTCATCACGCATCTCGGTATCATCACGCTGCTGATCGGATCGCTTATTGGGAGAATTTGGGATGAAGGAACCATGACGCTCTTCAGAGGCGAACCGCCAGCTAATCGGCTCCTGGTCGACGAACGTCAGCTGCGCGTGCACGATGTGGATGGAATGTGAAAGGATTCGCCGCCGAGTTTTTGCATCATCCGCCGACCCACAGCATCCACGCGACCTTGGCCTGCTCGCGAGCGGCGCATTTGAGGATTATTGATTACGCCCCAACGATCGAAGCAAAGCTCAACCCAAAGCCACTGAATGATGGCGGAGCGCCGGCGCTGCATTTCGCCATTGCCACCGCGATGATGAACCAACATCTCGATGGCTGGCTGCTAGCCGACGATCCGCAGAACGGAAATTTCTCCATGGGTCTGGCCAAGATCGAATTGAAGCGGGGAACAGCGCCGCAGGGTCATCCCGAGCCCTCGAGTGCGATTACGAGCACGAGCAAGAGCATGACTGAAGAAGTCGATCTCGAGGAATCAATATTCGCATTTAGCAAAGCGCCTGAGGAGCAGATTGGTCGTGTTCGCAAGGGCGGCAGCACCGGCGCGAAAGTGCGCTTGGAGCAACCTCAAAACGGCAACAAAGGCCAGGTTCTTATTTCACTAGGTGAAAAAGAAACCAGTTTCGATGTTGCAGAAAATCTCGGTCGCGACGCCGCAATCGCCGATACGCCGTTCACACTTAAAATCGATGACTACTGGGCTGATTTTCGAATCGAGAATGGCAAGCCCAGTTCCCTCAGCGATCAGCCAAACAATCCTGCTGTGCTTGTGACAATCCGAGGCAAAGGTGTCCCCGCCAGCGAACCCGAAACAAATCCACATGGAAGTGCCAAGGACCTCACCACGACCGGAGGCCCACCATCCATGCCCGCACCCGGTGAAGGAACACCGAATCATCTAACGCTGTTTATCGCGGACGATCGCACGATCAGTTACGAGCTCGCTTCACGAAAGAATGGTAGATCAAGCGGTAAGATCGAGTTGAACACGCCACTGCCGACCGGTTGGGCGGATTGGCAACTAACGATTGATAAGACGATACCGCACGCGGGAAGCTCGATGGATTTCAACCCCGTTAATTCCGAGACAGCGCCGGCGAGCACCGATTCGCCAGATGGAGTGCACGTCCAGATCCAGCAAAATGGCGAAACCTTTGAACGATGGGCTCCGGCGGGTTGGCAGATTGCAATTCCCACTTTACCCAGCCCGACCATGGTTGCCTACGGCTGGAAAACAGTGTCGCTGCCAATCGGACTGGAACTGCTGAACTTCGAAGTAAAACGGAATGAAGGCAGCGACAGCCCTGCGGGATTCAAGAGTAATCTGCGCGTTGTGAGTGCCGATGGCGAGACTGCTACCGGCTCGTGTTGGATGAACCATCCATTCAGTTATCCGGGCACTTGGTGGCGTACCTGGACGGGACTCACTTACAAAATTTCTCAGGCGTCTTGGAACCCGGAAAACCTCGGACAAAGTACCGTGCAGATTTTGCGCGATCCCGGCTGGCTATTGAAATGGATCGGTTCGCTGCTCGTTGTAATCGGCGTGTTCATGATGTTTTATCTGCAGCCGTACCGAAAACAAACCGAGGGCGAACCGATCACGCCGTCGGCTCAGACGCAAGGAAACGTTACAAGAGCGGTAGCCGTTGCGGAAATCACGCGCTAGATTCGGCAACCACGGCGCAACTTTCGAACGCGCGAAAAGCGGCGCGACAGCGCCGCATTCCAAAACGTGACCGCCATTTCGACGTCCGATTTACGCCTGCGTTTTGGAGTGCGCTGGAGCTCCCGCGCTTTGGATTCTGCTTCCTGGATTGGAGAGGCGAACCACCTTTCGCACGGCTCGGCGAACACAAAACGCCAGGTGAGGGGTTGAATCTTGAGCGTTGAGCGTTAAACGTTTTGGATCTCACATGGAGCACAGAAAAATCATTCAGTTGTTTGTATTTTTCGCCGCGGGCTTCGCCGCATGCGCGTCGGACCAAGATCAAGCCCAGGTTCCCGGAGCTGAGCAAATCGTCCCGGGCGCAACCAAATGGGGCTTTTACAATGGAGAGCCGGTAACCAAGTGGAATCCAGATGGGCGAACCATGACACTGTTAACTGAATTGAGGTATACAGATCCGAAGGGCAACGTCTGGGTCGCTCCGATCGGATCGCTTGTCGATGGGGCGTCCATCCCGCGCTACCTCTGGTCGTTCATGGGTGGGCCCTTCGAAGGAAAATATCGGAATGCCTCCGTGTTGCACGATGTGTCGTATGGGGACAAGAAGCGGCCGTGGCAGGATTGCGACCGCATGTTCTACTACGCCATGCGTTGCAGCGGAGTGAGCGCCGTTGAAGCCAAGACCATGTTTTACGCGCTCTACAGATTCGGGCATCACTGGAAATTTCCAATCAAACGCGCGAAACCGGTGAAGTTTGACGGACAATTCGTGGCACGCGCCGAGCCGATTCCGCGCGCGATCCCAGTTAATCCAGCTGAAATTAACGAGACACGCGATTGGATTCAGACCGCCGATCCGAGTCTTGAACAAATCGAGCAACGAGCCAACACAGAAGCGTGGTAATTGCCGCTTCGCCAGTTTGCGGGACAGGTGCTTTCACCGGTCCGAACCGCCATTAAATGCGCTCTTGTCGGATGTCAGGCATCTTGCCTGACTTGGCCGTCTTCCAAAAAAGCAACGGGCGCCCCGGAAAAGCCATCCCGAGGCGCCCGGCTCTGGGTCTATCTGTGGCGCAACCTAACCCATCGGTAGCAAATTGCGTGTGACCAAGTCACTCAGCGAACGCATCGACCAAACCATTCACCCCGTGTTCACTTTTCACCGCTCGTAGTTTGGTAAATTGGAAAGTGTGAACCCGTCGGACCGGCGAACATAGCGACATCCATTACAGTCGCAGCGGCGCGCTTCAGTGAATCGATGAGTGATTGTCGAAGCTTCATAGTCTTGTTTGGTGGTTTGGAGTGACCATTGCAGCCGGGCGTTACAAACAAATGACGGCCTCGCAAAAAAACGGTGACGTTTCCGTGGCGAGTATGTGAACAGGCCTGCCGCACGAACGCGACACCTGAAACTTGATGATCGTTCGAAACAACATCCGCGAGCAGCAACGCCCACAGGTCATCTATAATTTCCTGAATCGCGTTTACGCCAGTTAGGGTTATAATTGTGAAGCGATGCCACGTGCGAGCCTGCGCACCTTTTTCATTCTCATCTCTATCGTCACCGTCGCTTCGAGTCAGACCCTCGCGCCCAAGCCGCTTCCGAAGGAGCCGCTTGAAAAATATGATAACCCACCGCCACTAGCCCCCGCCGTAGCCACGTCGCCCGGATTGGTCTCACGGTTCGGTCCTTACACGAGTTATCAAGTCAACGTTAACGCGAACGGCAATAACATTGTTGGCGATGCCGCAAATGAACCCTCCATTTGCGTCGTTCCGACGGACGGAAACAAAATGAGCATCGGTTGGAGACAGTTCGACAGTGTGGCGTCAAACTTTCGCCAGGCGGGTTTCGCGTATACGCCCGATGGTGGCAGCAGGTGGATCTATCCTGGCGTTCTTCAACGTAATGTTTTCCGTAGCGATCCGGTACTGAACTCCGATAACGCTGGCCGTTTTTTTTATCTTAGCCTTCTCCAGAACTTTTTCGACGATTTATGGCGATCACTCAATGGGGGCCAATCGTGGACGAATATCGCGCCAGCAGATGGCGGCGACAAACAGTGGTTTACCATCGATAATACCAACAGCCTCGGGCATGGATTCCAGTATCAATTCTGGAGCACCGACGGAAATAATTACGGCGGCAGACAATTCAGCCGATCGATCAACGGTGGACTCACCTGGATGAATCCGATCAATATTCCCAACTCTCCTGC
>JAALOD010000040.1:13709-24408 GCA_013372845.1 Candidatus Udaeobacter sp. | reverse complement strand
GGTTCGGGCTCGACCTCAATCTTCGGCGGACTCTGGTCAAGCTGCTCCAACGTTGGCAACACTGGTGGGGGACTGCTCAGCGGAGGCTGAGTTTGTGACAAATCCGCGGTCGCTGTAAACGAACTGATGATTGTAACGCTTAAACGATCCCCCAATCGTCCGTCCACAGCAGTGCCGAAAAGAATCTGCGTTTCGTCGCTAACATGTCGGTCGAGTTCCTTCATGACGATTTCGACTTCCGACAAAGTCATACCGGGCCCGCCTGCCACCTGAACCAGAACCCGAGCGGCGTCCGCCAGCGTGCGACCTCGATCCATCAACGGACTCTTGAGCGCTTGGGCGAGTGCGTCGTGCGCACGATTGTCTGAATCGGATTCCCCAAAGCCGAAAAGGCATCGCCCGTTGGGGCTGCGCAAGGCAGCAACCAAATCGTCAAAGCCAATGCGAATGAGTCCGGGTCGCTGAACCAGATTCACAATCGAACGAATGCTCTGACTGATGGTCGTATCGGCTTTGGAAAACGCCTGATGAATGCCTGCTTGCGGACCGACCATGTCGCCCATCTGATCGTTTTCGAAGCAAACGACTGCGTTGGCAATCTCATTGAGCCGGCCCAAGGCTTCGCGCGCCTGGGCGTTGCGTCGTCTGCCTTCGAACCCAAACGGCAGGGTTGCGAACACAAGCACCAATGCTCCGGCCTCGCGAGCCAGATGCGCGACATACGGCGCCGCGCCCGAACCCGTGCCCCCTCCGAGCCCTGTGCAGATGAAAATCATTCTTGCACCAGTCAACGCCTCGCCAATCTCCTCCGTCGATTCGAAGGCGGCCTGATAGCCAACCTCGGGGTCGCCACCCGCGCCCAGGCCGCGGGTGACGGTGCGGCCGAGTTGAACTTTGTGTGGAGCAACGGAGCTCGCCAGCGATTGCACGTCGGTGTTGACGGCTAGAACCTCTGCTCCTTCCAAGCCGTCGAGCACAATCCGGTCGAGCGCATTCAGACCGGCGCCACCAACACTGACAATTTTGATTGGAATAAAATCCTCCGCGCGCTCAAGGAGACTGTAGTTTTTGCTAAGTTGAATCATATCGACCTTTCAATTTTTCATCGTCTTCCGCTAAAAATTCTTCCCAGAATTCGCCCGATTCCTCGCGCTGGCCGTTCGGTTTGCACGGCTTGGGCATACTTGATCAAGCCGATTGCAGTCGAAAATTGCGGATTCTCTACTGCAGAGGTCACGCCTGATGTTGTCTGAGCGTGCGCGACGTGCGCGGGCATTTCGAAAATCTCTTCCGCGAGATTATCGATGCCATTGAGGAGGCTGCATCCGCCCGTGATGAAAATACCAGCGCCCAGGTAATTAATGAATGGTTCTTCATCAAGCCTGCGTTTGAGCAACTCAAGAGTTTCGCGGAGGCGCATGTGAATAATCGTATTCAAAGTCTCGCGCTCGATCTCCTTCCCGGCAAAACCGGAATCGTCCTTTAGCAAAATCATTTCGCCTGGGAAACAATTGCCGAGCACACAACTGCCTTCCTCAATTTTGAGTTTCTCCGAGCGCGCCATTGGGATGCGCAACCCCATGGAGATGTCGTTAGTGATATGGTCACCGCCGATTGCAATGCACCCGCTCTGCTTCACTGCGCCGTCCGCGTACAAAATATAGTCAGTCGTCCCCCCGCCGATATCGAGCACCAGTGCTCCGAGGTCTTTCTGGTGTTGCGTGATCACCACCTGCGCAGAAGCAAGCCCGCCAAAAACGACATCCTCAACGTCTAGTGGCAATTCTTTCACACACCGGATCGTGTTCTGAATGCGCGTCCGCACGCCGTGAATAATGTGGAAATCGGCTTCCAATCTTTGGCCGAGCATCCCGACTGGATTCAGCACGCCGTCCTGTCCATCGACATGATAATGCTGAATAATGGAATGAAGGAATGCGTTTTGCGCAGGAATGCTCACCTCGCGCGCACTGATTTTTACGTCTTCGACATCCTGCTCATCGATTTCATCGCGGTCCTCGGGCAGCATCACGGATCCGCGGTTGTTGAAGCTTTGAAGGTGCGACCCCGCCACGGCCACATAAACGCTCCGGATCATGACATCGCTTTTCTGTTCGGCATCGACCACCGCTTCGTGCACGCATTTCATTGCCGTTTCAAAATCAACGATCTCGCCCTTGCGTACCCCCCGCGACGGCGTCTGCCCGACACCGAGAATTTTGACGGTGCCGTCGGGCCGGCTCTCTCCAACAACCACACAGATTTTGGAGGTTCCAATCTCAAGACCAATCACTAAATTATTGCTCGCCATTGTGTTAATCCGTTTTCTGTCGCTGAGTGGGAATTGCCTTTGGGGGTGGTTTTGAACTGGGGCGCGCCTTGGGCGCTGGTGACACGGCTTCAGAAGGATGCACTGGGATTGCCTTCATAATCCGCGGTTCCACGGCAGGCTCGATGGTATCGTTAATAACCGTGACCGGCCGCGGGGCGAACGTCACCGGGATGTTTCGTTGCACAAGCAGGTTCAACGTCGCCAGTTCCTGTTTTGAATCGTCACAATAAACAAGAAATTGCTCGAGTCGGCGTAATTGCGTTTCGAGATCGTTATAACCAAACATTACGCGGCTATGATTTTTGTCGGTCACCAGCAGGCGATAATTCTCGGAAACGTCGATCTCACGGATCTGAAAGCGCATTTGCAAAAAGCTGCGCGAACTCAACCGCAGCAGCTCGAGCGCCGTCTTTGCTTCGGGCGATTCGACGACTTTGCCCACCTCGAGCCATTCGCTCGAGCATCCTAGAATGACCGGTAATCCGAGGTATTCGGGCAACAACTTCTTTTCTTTCATCAACACACCGCGCGCGTCCACTAGAAAAGCCGAGTCTGATGCAAATGGATCGGAAATTTCCTTCTCGCTCGTGATCCACGCGACCGGCTTTCGTTCCACCACACGAATATCGATCTCGGAAGGCAATTTTCGCATAACCTGCACCTCATCGGTTTGAGGAAGCTGTTGTATCAAATCGTGGACGCGACCCAAATTTACGCGGAAAATGTTTTCGCCTTCGCGTAGATCAGCGGCGTTTAGAAGCTGCTCGCGCTGCAACGTTCCGTCCGTCTGGAATTCAATTGTCTTCAGCTGATAATCCTGATTCTCGAAAAACAGACGCCGCGCGGCTTCACGTGTTCCCGCATAAATCGCGGCGCACAGCGCGGCGAGCAATACCACTCGGGAGAGAACCGCCAGTGCCCTTCGAGCGCGATGCTGTGCAACTCTGCGGGAGCGAACTTTTACATCAAGCAAGTGTTGCTGGCGTCGCTGGCGCACATTGGAGACTCGCCGATTGCGCGATTGGGGGCGCTTCTGAGCAGGTCTCATCTCCGGCTCCTTTCCATTCTGGCGCGGGAGAGCGCGATGATACGCGCGCAAAGATCGACATAATTGATACCGGCAGCCGCAGCGGCTTCGGGCAGCAAGCTCGCCTCTGTCATACCTGGAATCGTGTTCACTTCCAGTACGAACGGTTCGCCTGAATCGGGAAGCAGGATGTCGACACGGCCGTAAACAACCAGGCCGAGCGCCCGAAAAGCATGCAGCGCCTGTTCCTGAATTTGTTTCGTCTTATTCGGATCGATTTTCGCAGGGCAAACGTGCTCGGCACCGCCGCCACCCTGCGGATTCAGAAACGGGTACTTGTTGTTGAAGTCGTAAAAACCGCCCTTTGGAATTATTTCAAGAATCGGCAGCGCTTGATCACCAAGAACACCTATCGTCAACTCGCGGCCCGACACAAATTTTTCTATCAACAACTTCTGATCGTACTTGCCGGCCTCGGCCATTGCCGAATCAAGTTCGCTCGCGTTTTTTACAATGACCACGCCAACGGTAGAACCTTGTCTCGCCGGCTTTACTACCAGCGGAACCGAAATCGTTGGGCGCCGGCCGACTTCGACGACTTCCCATTCGGGAGTGACTACCTCGTGCTCGCGAAATTTTTCTTTCGACAAAATTTTGTCGAATGCCGCCCGGCTTGGCTCGACACCGTCACCGGTGTAAGGGACTCCGCGCTCCTCCAGAATTTGCTGGAGCTGACCATCTTCGCCGAAGGTTCCGTGAATGGTGATGAAGGCAAGGTCGACATCTTTCGGAAGCGCGAAGTTTTCGCCACGAACATCGACATCGATGACTTCTGCACCTAAGGAGCGAAGCGCTTTAGAAACGCCGCGACCAGTCGCCAGCGACACATCGCGCTCAGACCCAGGCCCGCCCATTAACACCGCAATTTTTTTCGGTAAACTTTGATCTGTCGCCATCGTCACCCCGGCTCTCCCACGATTTGCACTTCCGTCTCCAGCTCGATTCCGCGCTTGGCCAAAGCAGTCGCTTTGATCTTTTCGATTAATTCCAGCATTTCGGCCGCTGTGGCACCGCCGTCATTGACAATAAAATTCCCGTGCACCTCGGATACCCGCGCTTTTCCGACGTGCGCACTCTTCAATCCCAACTCGTCAACCAGCTTCCCTGCAGGACATGAGTCGGGATTTTTGAAAATGCAGCCTGCGCTTTTCGCCGCTGGTTGCGACGTGCGCCGTTTCTCCTGCGACGCTTCCAGTTTGCGCACGATTTCTTCGAGCGGCGCAGGCTCGCCGCGAAAAACGGCGGACACTGCAAAATTTTTCTCCAACAACGGGAAATTCCGGTAATACACTTCCAGTTCGTCCCGTGTTTTTGTATGCGCCTCGCCATTCGCATCGAGATAGCGAACACGCACAACGTTCTCGAAAGTCTGCGCCCCCATCGCGCCCGCGTTCATGCGTAAGCCGCCTCCGACCGTGCCCGGAATTCCTTCCAACCACTCCAGCCCGCCAATGCCGGCCGCTTTGCCCGCGTAGGCGACTTCTTTCAATTTTGCCCCAGCGCCCGCGGTGATCTCGGCGCCCTTGATCTCAATCTTGTCGAAATCGCCACCGCACGGATGAACGACCACGCCGCGAATGCCGCCATCGCGAACCAGAAGATTTGATCCGCGACCCATCACGAAGAGCGGAAGATTTTCGTCCCGGCAAAACCGGATCAACTCCGCAAAGGCTTTCTCATTTCGCGGCTCAACCCAAAATTGCGCCGGACCGCCTACTCGCAGAGTCGTGTGCTTCGACAGCGGCTCGTAGAGACGCACTTCGCCGTCTTCGCCCACGACCTCTTTCAATTTTTCTGCAATAACCAGGTCGGCAGCGAGGGCGGATAATTGCTCGTGAATATTTCCGGCACCGAGACTCAGAACGAGATCGCCGGACTCGAGCATGTTCCCTACGGCGCGGTGCACCCATTCCAGGCGCGGCTCGTAACTGACGCCCCGGTGTTCGTGCCCGACGATCTCGTCAGCGATGATTTGTCCGGTCACTCCTGGAATCGGCGCTTCATTCGATCCGTAGACATCCGTCACTACTACGCGGTCCGCATCGTCGAACGCGCAACCAAATTCCTTCCGCAACGCTATGGTGCGCGAATAACGATGCGGTTGAAACATCGTGAGCACGCGCTTGCGGCCGACCGATCTCGCCGCCTTGAGCGTGGCGCGGATTTCCGTCGGGTGATGCCCATAATCGTCCACCAAAAGAAAACGCGGGCTATCGTACTTGATTTCGAACCGGCGGCGCGCGTGCTCGAACTTCGCCAGCGACTTCGCGATTTTTTCAAACGCAATACCCAGCTCTGACGCGAGCGCGATCACTCCCAGCGCATTGTGAACGTTATGTTGTCCGGGCACATTCAAGATAGCTTCGCCGAGATCCTGTCCCCCATGATGGACCCGGAACCTCGAAGCGAAGCCCGTCAGCCGGATATCTACTGCGCGATAATCGGCGTCGTCGCCGAAACCGTACGAAATTCCGCGTGCCAAAGATCGACACACCCGGGCGGCATTTTTGTCGTCGAGATTATAAAAAACTATGCCGGCGGTCTGAGTGATTAGTTGCGCGAAAACCTTTTCAATCGCGTCGAGATCAGCATAAAAATCCAGGTGCTCTTCCTCGATATTTAGAATCAACGTGTGCTCGGGTCGAAAGAGCGCGATTGTTCCGTCGCTCTCATCCCCTTCGGCAACGAAATACTCGCCGCGCGAATCCCAGTGTGCATTCATTCCCAGAATCGGAATCTCTGCGCCGACGTAATGGCACGGATGCAGGCCTCCTTCGCGCAAGACATGGGCCGTCATTGCTGAGGTTGTCGTTTTCCCGTGCATTCCGGCGATGACGATGCCGTGTTTGCTCCGCATGATTGCGGCCAACGCTTCCGCCCGGCGCACAATCGGTTTTCCGTAGTTGCGCGCGCTGACAAGAATTGGATTGTCACCCTTGATTGCCGAAGAAAAGATGACGAGATCAGCGGTGTCGGCCTCTTCCGGTCGATGCTGCTCACGAAAACGCAGACCGAGCCGCTGCAATCGATCTGTTTCCATCGTACTAACCTTGTCCGAGCCGCTGACTGTGTGGCCGAGCTCGATTAAAAGGGCAGCGATACCGCTCATGCCGCTGCCCGCGACACCGACAAGATGAATACGGTGATGCTCACGTGTCAGAAATCCGGGCAGATCTAGCGGCACCGCCCGCTCGCTCGTGGCAGCGGGGCCGGTCCATGGCGGAGGCTGCTCAGGTGCGCTGCGTTCTTCAGAGACGGGCTTCATGAGTGGTATATCTCTCCATGGTCGTGACGACGTGCCCGGCCGCGTCCTTCGGCGCGAGGCGCGAGGAATTCGCAGCCATCTGTCGAATCCGTTCCCGATCCTCGATCAGCTCACGAATTTTGCGCGCGAGTAACTCGCCCGAGACCTCTGACTCCTTAAGGAGAATCGCTGCCTGAACACGAGCATAGATCTCCGCATTGCGGGTTTGATGATCATCGGTCGCATACGGAAATGGAATCAGGATGCCGGGCAATGAAAAGGCGGCGAACTCCGCCAGACTGGCAGCGCCGGCTCGCGCGACAACGAGATCGGCGGCGCTATAAGCTTCTTCCATTCGATGATGAAAGGCAGCGATGTGGGCGGGAATATTTTCGCGACGATAATTGTCTGCAACCAAACGTTCATCGCGCGCACCGGAAAGGTGAATTACTTGCAGCTGAGCCCCCCGCAAAAGCGGCAGCGCTTTAATCATCGCCTGATTAATTCCGCTCGCACCCTGGCTGCCTCCCATGACAAGCAGTGTCGGGACGTCCTCGCGGAGCCCGAGTTTTTGACGCGCCACCTGTTGATCCAAATGAACCAGCTCGGTCCGGACTGGAGTGCCTGTAACTTCCGTGTTGGTTTTTGGAAAAAAGGGCGCGCATTCTTTAAAACCGAGCATGACCGTGCGCACTATCCGCGCTGTCAAACGGTTCGCTTTTCCGGGGACGGCGTTTGATTCGTGAATAAAAGTGGGAATGCCACGTATCCGGCCCGCCAATACCGGCGCGGTGGAAGTGAACCCGCCCATCCCCAGGACGACCTGAGGTTTGAATGTCCTATAGATGGATCGGCAAAGCGCCAGACTTTCGTAAAAACGGCGAAGGAAACCAAAAAACGCCGGAGAAAATGGCGATGGCAGTCCCACGGTGGGCAATTTTTCCACTCGAAAATTTGCGCGACCGGAGAGCGCCAGCGCGTCAATATCTTTCTCGGAAACTAACAGCATCACTTCGTGGCCGCGGTCGCGCAGCACTTCTGCCACGGCGATTCCGGGAAAAAGATGTCCGCCAGTTCCTCCGCATGCGATCACTGCATTCATAAGATCTGATCCTTCCTCCGACTCATCCGACTTATACAATCTATAAAATTCATCGGCCTAAATACGCGGCGTTACTCGGACCCGCATGGCCACGGGTTTCTTGGGCGGCGACTCAAGAATGCCCTGGCGATAAATATTCAGTAGTAAACCGATGCCGAACATGCACGCGACCAGGTTCGAACCACCATAACTGATGAACGGCAGCGGCAGTCCTTTGTTGGGCAGGAGCGACGTGGTCACACCGATGTTGACTGCGGCTTGCAGAGCCAGCAGCGAAACAACACCACAGCCGAGGAGCAGACCGAACCGATCCTTGGCGTGCAGCGCGATCATGATGCCGCAAACAATGATGACCAGAAACAAAAGGATCACGAGCAGACTGAACCGCAGACCGAGCTCTTCGCCAATAATTGGAAAAATAAAATCCGTGTGCGCGTACGGCAGATAGAGCATTTTTTGGCGACCATTGCCCAGGCCGAGTCCTTCCATTCCGCCGCTGCCCCAGGCGATCAATGCCTGCATTTGCTGCAAGCCAGCATCTTCCTTGTAGTTCTGCGGATGAAGAAAAGCAGCCAGACGTCCCATGCGTTCGGAGATTCGGCTGGCAACGACCAGAAGCGTGCCCAGGCCGGCGAGGGATATCATCCCGAGCCATAATGGATTCGCTCCTGCAACAAACATGACAACGAACGCGGTTGTTCCCAGCAGAGCTGTCGTTCCCAGATCGACTTCTCCCAGAACAAGTCCCGCCGGGATGCTAATGATTGCAAGCGGCAGAATAAGTCCGTAGAGAACATTGCTCCCTGCTTCTTCGCGTCGGGCAAACCAGGCAGCGAGGAAAAGGATTGCCGCCAGTTTCGCCAGTTCCGAGGGCTGAAAAGTTAGCGGGCCGAGGCCGACCCAGCGGCGCGATCCGTTAAGGCGCATCCCGATATGCGGAAAATAGCAGAGCGACAATGCGACAAGCGCCAGCGCGAACCACAGCCACCATGTGCGCTGCCAAAAGTGATAATCAATCAGCGCGGCAAGGATGCAGATTGCAAGCCCAATCCCGAACCAAATCGCCTGCCGTTTGATGAAAAAATAAACGTCTCCATGACTGTCGCGCGCAAACGCGCTCGTGCTAAAGAGCATGACAATCCCGATAACGAGAAGTCCCAGCACAGCGAGAAAAAGGATATAGGCGCTCTTACGATGCATGGTTATGTGGAGCGCGCTTGTTGCTTGGCGTGGCGCACTTCATTTTTCTTCTCTTTGGGGTTCGCTGCTTTTCCGTTCGTCGCTTTTGGCTTTGTTGTCTTGGGAATTAACAGCTTTTGGCCAATCCGTAATTTGCGCGGATCCTCGATATGGTTGAGGGCCATCAAATCGTCGTAAGGGACCTTTAGTTTTTTTGCGATCGTCACCGGATTATCGCCCTTTTTCACGACGTATATTTTTCCAGAAGACACCGGCTCGTCTGCCGTAGCCTCCTGACTCGCCGCAGACTTGTGCGAAGGCCGATTGGCGACGGAGGGCGCGTTCGCGTGGTCGTCTTTTGAAGATAATTTCGAAGGCGAATGTGAAGGTTTCGGATCGTCGCGGGGCGCGTTCTCTTTTTGCGCCGCTGCAGTTTGGGATTTGGCGCCATCAGTGTGAATTGCGGCGTCCACGGTCGCGGACGGTTTGGGTTCCGCGCTTGTCGAAGATGCCGGAACAAACGAACTCTCCCGGGTTTTGATCGCGTTGAATGCGATAATTCCCGACACGGCGACTACGTGCAGAAGCAAAACAATCAGCAGCGCTCGCGATAATTTCATGTTTGGCTGCGGCATTTCTTCAAAGTCCATTCCGGCAGACGCCGCCGAGGAGCGACGCGCAGTCGCCGCCCACAGTTTGTTATGTCTAAGGAGGCGCGGGATTTTCATCGGTCGGTTTGAGGCAGAGCTTGCACGAGCGCGCGAAATTGATCGCCTCGATCGACATAGCTTTTGAACATGTCGAAGGACGATGTGCCCGGGGAAAAAAGAACGATTTCCCCGGGTTTAGCGCTGGCATGTGCGCGCTCGACTGCGTCGGCGAGCGATGTTGCGATTTCGGCTTTGACCGCACCATCCCAGGAGCGGCTGATGCTCTCGGCCATTTCGCCGATCAAGATCGTCGATGTGACCTTCTCCTTCACGAGCGATCGAAGCGGATCAAAGCCAAACCCCTTGTCCTTGCCACCGGCGATCAGGACGACAGGTTTGCTTTGCGCGCGCAACGCTTTGTCCATGGCGTCGAGGTTGGTCGCCTTGGAATCGTTCACATAGGCAACGCCGTTGACTTCGCGCACGAATTCGCAGCGATGCGGCCGCGGTTCATAAGCGGACAGCGGTGGCACCATCTCCCGGAAGGACAATCCGCGCGCCATGCCGACGGCGAGGGTCGCCATCAAATTCTCGATGTTATGCAAGCCGCGCAGCTTCGTATCCGCCAATCGCAACACCGATTCGTCGCGGTACAGAATCGCTCGCTCTGAGAATCGGAAGTCTCCACGGTTGGCATAAGCGCTAAAGGTGATCGTCCGGGCATGGATATTCGGCATTTTTTCGATGGCATTCACCACAGCCACATCGGCGTCCGTTTGATTTTCAAAGATGCGCAGCTTGGCCGCGCGATATTCCGATACCCAACGATAACGATCGAGATGGTCCGGGGCGAAGTTAAGCCAAAGGCTGATGGACGGATGAAAGGTGCGAATCGTTTCCAGTTGGAACGAGCTCACCTCGACCGTGAGCACATCGTATGACCGTTTCTCGCGTGCTACTTCGGAAAGCGGTTTCCCAATATTTCCGCACGCGATCGTTCGCTGGCCGCAAGCATTTAACATCTGAGCGAGCAATTCGGTCGTTGTCGTTTTGCCGTTCGTGCCGGTGACTGCGATCACGGGAATTTCGCAAGAGCGCCAACCCA
>JAALOD010000040.1:0-13609 GCA_013372845.1 Candidatus Udaeobacter sp. | reverse complement strand
CCTGCACCAAGAACGGCAATATTCTGATTCTTGTAGCGCACGTTCTTTACCTCAGTTTCAGCGTCGCAAGACCAAGCAACGCAAAGATGATCGAGAGAATCCAAAACCGAACGATGACCGTGTTTTCCTTCCAGCCCGTCAATTCGAAGTGATGATGAAGCGGAGACATGACAAAAATCCGTTTGCCCGTCAGTTTGAAACTCATCACCTGCAAAATCACAGAGACGGCTTCGATCACGAAGACGCCGCCCACGACCACCAGGAGCAGCTCCTGCTTGCAACAGATCGCCACGACGCCAATCATCCCGCCGATAGACAGCGATCCGGTATCGCCCATGAAAACCTTCGCTGGAAAACAATTAAACCAGAGAAAGCCCAGACCCGCGCCGATTAGTGCGGAACAGACGACAGTCAGTTCCCCGGCAAACGGATAAAACGGGACCTGTAAATATTCGGCGATCCGGAAATTTCCAGCTGCATAAGAAAGTAGCGCATATGCAAATGCCACGGTGACGGTGCAACCAATGGCCAGACCATCGAGCCCGTCGGTGAGATTGACGGCATTCGAGGAACCAACAATGACGAGGAGAAAAAATACGAAGGTAAACCAGCCCATGTTCGCAATGACCGGCGCCTTAACGAACGGCACGTACAGCGAACGGGCCTGCACTTCCAGCAGCGGACTGCTGAGAAAAACGGCCGTGACAATTAAGGCAAGAGCAATCTGAAAAACCAGTTTGATCCGGCCGCTGATGCCGTCGGACTTCTTCTTCGTCACCTTGAGATAATCATCAGCGAAACCGAGAGCACCGAGATAAATCATGCAAAACAAGACCAGCCAAACGAAACGATTATCGAGACGCGCCCAGAGAAGGCTGGACACAAAAACGGAGCCAATAACCAGCACCCCACCCATGGTGGGCGTTCCTTGTTTACCACCGTGTAGTTCAGCCAGGCGATGAACTTCCGCCGCTCCCCGAATTGGTTGCCCCAATTTTAGTGCAATCAGTATTCGAATAATGAAATTCCCAAAGATCAAGGTGAGCAGGAACGCCGTCACCGCCGCGGCAATGGCTCGGAACGTGACATAAAGGAAAACGTTGAACCCGATGAACCGGTCGCTCAGGTGATGAAGGAAGTACATCATGGCGATTTGGCGGTTATGGATTGTGGATTACGGAACGCTTCAATCACTTGCTCGGTACGCGCCAGGCGACTGCCCTTGATGAGCACCAGGTCGCCAGGCGCGGCGAGCTCTGCCAACAATTCAGCGGCCTCAGCAGTTGAGGCCACGGTAGAGCTGTTCTCCAGCCCGGCCTGTTTTGCCGCTTCTGCGATGGTCGCGGCCACATTTCCAATGGCAATCAGATGATCAATCTTTAACGCAGCCGCGGTTTCGCCTACTTCGCGGTGTCCGCGCTCCGATTCGTCGCCCAGTTCAAGCATCTCGCCCAACACAGCGATCCGTTGCCCATCGGCATCCAGTTCAATTAATGTTCGCAATGCTGCCTTCATGGAATCGGGGTTTGCGTTGTAGCTGTCGTCTAGAAATTGCACACCGCGGATTTCCTTGACTTGCAAACGCGCTTTCGTGAGCGGAGCGCTGACCAGGCCGGCGGCGCATTCTTCCAAGGAAAGACCGAAGACACGACCGGCCGCAACGGCCAGCAGCGCGTTCTGCACCATATGCAACCCAGGCACAGGTAATTGGGCGCGGCAGCGATGTGCACCCTCGAGAATTGTAAAATCTGTTCCGCTTCCGCTCTGGTTGATCTCACTGGCGCGAATCGTGCCCGCAGTCGTGCCGACCAAAATCACTTTGCCGCGCGCGCGAGTCGCGATTCCCTTTGTAAAAGGATCATCAGCGTTCAAGATGACCGTCCCCTCGGCGCCAACGGCCTCTGCCAGCGCGCCTTTCTCCTCCGCGATTCTTTCGCGCGATCCCATAAACTCGATATGCGCGACACCAATGTTTGTGATGATGCCAACGTCCGGTGCTGCTATTCTCGCAAGCACCGCAACCTCGCCGGGATGATTCATTCCGATTTCCCAAACTGCGACTTCATCGCCCGACGTGGCTTCCAGAATTGTTTGAGGCAAGCCCACATGATTATTGAAGTTCCCCTGTGTTTTCGCCACTCGAAACCGGCGGGCAAGGACCGCCGCGGCGAAGTCTTTCGTGCTGGTTTTGCCGTTGCTTCCGGTGATTGCGGCTACACGCAGCGTCAGTGACTCACGGTAGTTAGCGGCGAGCTGCTGGTACACCTGCAGTGTGTCTTTTGCGCGAATGAGCGCGAAATTCTCCGGCACGTTTCCTTTCCAATTGGAATCAACCATTGCCGCTGCTGCGCCAGCTATTGCGGTAGCTTCTACAAAATTGTGCCCATCGAAATTCTCGCCACGCAATGCGACGAATAGTTCGCCGCGCTTAATCGTACGCGAATCGGTGCTGACTTTATCGATTACAACAGTTCCGGTTCCGGACGCGAGCGAACCTCCGGCTAATTGCGCAATCTGAGAGAGCGAAAGCGGATTCATAACGCGAAAACTGGAGAGCGCACATCGCGTGCCGGCGAACTTCCAAACAAAAGCATCATGACGAAAACTCCACTGGATGATCTTCGATCGCACGTCGCGCGACTTGAATATCGTCGAACGGGATGGTGTGATCCGCGAACTCCTGGTAATTTTCGTGCCCCTTGCCCGCGATCAAAACAATGTCGTGCGGCCGTGCCAGTTCAATGGCGCGATTAATGGCCTGAGTCCGATCGACAACTTTTTCATAGTGAGTCGATCGGAATCCCTTTTCGATCTCGGCGACGATCGTGTCCGGATTCTCTTTGCGCGGATTATCCGAGGTAATGATGGCGTAATCAGCATGGCGATCCACTATTTCGGCCATCAACGGACGTTTCTGCCGGTCGCGATTGCCACCACAACCGAAAACCGCAATCAACCGATGCGGCTCGAGTTCGCGCAAGGTCTTGAGCACATTCCCCAAGGCGTCGGGGGTATGCGCGTAGTCTACGAAAACTTGAAATTGTCGCTTCGCTGGAACCAATTCCAGGCGTCCCGGTACTTGCGGCGACTTGCCAAGACTAAACACTGCGTCGCGCAGATTAATCCCCAGAGCATTGGCGGCAGCCAGCGCCGCTATGGAGTTTGTAACATTAAACCGACCAATCAACGGTACGCGGACCAGGTAACTTTTGCCGCGAGCGTCCAGCTGATAAGAAGTGCCGCTGGACTCAACGCGATAATTTGAAGCGCGGAACTCCGCGCGCATCCCCATTCCGTACGTGATAACCGGGATGCTTTTGTCGATTTTGTCGAGCAGTTGTTCGCCGTAACGATCATCGATATTCACAATTGCGACGGGTTTGCGCTTTTTTTTCTGACTCCCAAGTCCCGTGAAGAGCTTCATCTTGGATTCGAAATAGCTTTTCATGGTCCCGTGAAAATCGAGATGGTCCTGCGTAAGATTTGTAAAGACAGCGACGTTCCATTCGAGTGCACGCGTACGATCCTGCGCGAGCGCATGCGAAGAAACTTCCATCGCCGCTGCCTTACAGCCCGCGTTGACGATCTGCGCCAATAGTTCTTGTAAATCGAGTGATTCTGGCGTCGTACGAATGGCAGGCAAAACCCGCTCACCTATCTCGTAACGCACCGTTCCGATTAATCCGCAACGCAAGCCGGCATTTTCGCAAATGTGTTTGATGAGAAATGTAGTAGTTGTTTTGCCATTCGTACCGGTGACGGCGGCCAGTTTTAATTTGCGCCCCGGGTGGCCATAAAAGGTTTCTGCAAAATCAGCGAGCGCGGTCCGCGTGTTCTCGACAACGAGACAAGTTGCGCGCGGATTCTGCTCCTCGCGTTCGGCGACAATTACCGATGCGCCTTTTTCGATTGCCTGACCGATGAATTCGTGGCCATCGGATTTCTCACCCCGCAACGCCACGAACATGCCATTCCTTTGCACTCGCCGCGAGTCATACGCGATGTTTTCCACCGTGCGATCAAGTGTCCCGATGACCTGGCGAACTGCAGTCGCGGAGAGGAGAGTCTTGAGCTGCATGAGGCTTTAACATGTCCGCAACCGGACGGATTCGCAGCCGCGAACCATGGCGACGTGTTCAATGGTGCGAGGCATTGGTTAAGGCGATTCGTTCCGCCGGTCTAGGCTTGCGAATTCGCTCTGCCGGCGTTGTTTTTTCGACTCGCTCTACGGGAATCGCTTTGCGAATCTCCTCATGCGGCTCAAGATCTAGATAGCGGGCCGCCTTCTCCGCCAGTCGGGAAAAAATTGGTCCTGCAATGAGCCCACCGTAGTTTAGCTCCGGTTTGCTTGTGTGCGCATCATCGAGCACGACCAGACCGACAAACTCAGGATGGTCCGCCGGCAGATAGCCAGCGAAAGAAACAACGTACTTCCCCTGCTCGTATCCGCCCCTGGGATCAACCTTTTGCGCGGTTCCGGTCTTGCCGGCAATCGTAAAACCAGGAACGGCAGCGGCGGCAGCAGTGCCGCGGTCGCTCACTACACCGCGCAGCGCATCACCGATTTCCCGGGCAGTTTCCGTAGAAATTACCTGACGCAGCATTACAGGGGAAAGTGAGCTGATGGTTTTGCCTTCCGGTGTGTTAATCGATTTTATGATGCGTGGCGTGACTAATTTGCCGCCATTAGCAATCACCGCCATCGCCACTGTCATTTGCAGCGGCGTGACTCCGACCTCGTGGCCCATCGGAATACGCGTGATGGAGATTTTGCTCCACGCTTGGGGCGGCCGAATGAGTCCACTAATTTCACCCGGCAGCTCAATTCCGGTCCGCTCGCCAAAACCGAATCGACGTATGTATTCGTAGAACCTTTGTTCGCCCACGCTCAGTGCGAGCTTGGCGGCGCCGATATTGCTCGATTTAACGAGAACGTCGCGCACGCTCAGATACGAAAACGCGCGATGATCGTGCAAGGCCGCGCCGCCAAAATTCCAGAGACCGTTCTCGCAAAAGATCGTCGAATCGGGGCGGAGCTTGCGTTCGTTGAGAGCAGCGGCGGCAGCAACGATCTTGAAGGTCGAACCCGGCTCCATCATGTCGATGATGGCCCGGTTTTTCATTTCTTCAGGCTTCGCCTCGGCGCGGAGGTTTAAGTCGAAATTCGGCCGATTGGCCATTGCCAGAATTTCGCCCGTCCGCGGCCGCATCAGAATAATCGTGGCTTTTTGAGGAGAATATTCCTCCATCGCGACGTCGATCTCGTTCTCAACAATATTCTGCAGACTTAGATCGACAGTCAGATGGACCTGATAGCCGTCGCGCTGCGGGCGCTCCTGTCCGCGATAAGGGACGATCTCCTGTCCGGCGCGATTGTGTTCGATGAAGCGAAAACCGTCCTGCCCATGAAGATATTCCTCCATCGACGCTTCCACTCCCTGGATACCACGATGGTCGAAGTCGGTGAATCCAATGACATGGCAAAGCATCGAGCCATTCGGGTAAACCCGAGTGGCGTCGTGCTCGAAATAGATTCCACGGAGATTAGCGGCACGAAGTTTTTCCCGTAGCGCCCCTGCCTGCGCCTGGGGCACTTCACGCTTAACGATGATATACCGGCGCTCGCTGCTTAACTTTTCCGCGACCTGCGCGGGCGGGAGCCCGAGTTCTTTGCCCACGAGATCGACGATCTCTTCCCTGTTGTTAAGATGCGTGGCGTCGGCCACTACTGTTTGAACAGGAATGTTATGCGCGAGGATTTCGTTATTCGCATCGAGGATCGTGCCGCGTTCCGCGTGGATGATTTGCTTATAAACGTGCTTTTCAGCGGCAAGACCGGCGTATTCGTCATGCTTGATTGCCTGCAGGTAGATTAAACGGAATGAAAAAATGCTGAACAGCCCGATGAAAGCAGCGCACACCAGCACGCAACGGGTTCGGCTGTTTACATTCATTTTGTGCTGGAAGGATTGACTACGGGTTGGATCGCGACGTCGTCCGCTGAGCGGGCAGGAATGGTGAGCCGCACAATGTTGGCTTCCGAAATCGGCACCATTTTCAAGTAGCCTTCTTTCAAGCGGCGCTGCAACGCAGAGCGCGAGGTCAAAGCCGCGGTTTGTGCGCTGGCTATGTCGTTCTGGGTGCGAAGAGTAGCGAGCTCGTTCTCGACTGCCTTCCTGCGCTCGCCCAGATGATAGAGTTGCAGGGTCAAATAAACGTAACTCAGCCCGGCCAGCGCCAGAAACGCCGTCACCACAATCCAGCGCGCCAGCGATGCCGCGTTTACCGTGTTGCAATTTCTTCGACGGGAGCGGTTCATTTAAGTTTTTTCGGCCACGCGCAATTTTGCGCTGCGTGACCTGGGGTTGATGCGCCGTTCCTCTTCGGTCGGCTCAACTGGTTTGGGCGTGATCAGCTTAAGATCGTAATCGGGGTTGCGTTGCGGCGCGGGCCACTCGGGCTTGTCCAACCATTCGCGACTATGATCACGAAAGAAATTCTTCACGATCCGGTCCTCTAGTGAATGAAAAGTGATCACCGCGATGCGCCCGCCGCGCGCAAGCCGTGCAGTTAGCGCTCGCAGGCCCTCTTCGAGTGCGCCAAGTTCGTCGTTCACTTCCATGCGCAGCGCTTGAAAGACCTGCGTGGCCGGATGATGGCGGCCGTGACGGCCGACAAGCTTCTCAATCGCTCGCGCCAGCGGCAGAGTTTCGCGAAACGATGCACTCTTTCGCATCTTTACAATCAGGCTCGCGATGCGGCGCGCTGCCGGCTCCTCTCCCAACTCGCGAAACAACCGCGTCAATTGTTCCTCGCTGTACTCGTTTACGATGGCAGCGGCAGTCAGTTGCGCGCGTGGATCCATGCGCATGTCGAGGGGACCATTTCGCATGAAGCTGAACCCGCGCTCCGAATTTTCGAGTTGCCGTGAAGAGACACCAACATCCAGAAGCGCGCCGCCGATCGTGCGAATGCCAAGGTCATCGAGAACGCTGGTCGCGCACCGGAAATTCGCCTGTCGTACGGCAAGGCGTTCGCCGAAGCGCGCCAGCTGCTCACTGACGTGTTGGATAGCGTCAGGATCACGGTCCAGCGCCAAAACATTGGCCCCACTCTCCAAAACCGCTTCAGTGTGGCCACCGCCACCACATGTTGCATCTACAATCAGCGAACCCGGCTTCGGTTCGAGTAATTCCAATACTTCGCTCTCGAGCACTGGACGGTGATATATGAATTCCTCCACTTCGGGTGCCTCCTCTTCGGCAGTAAACGGATCAACGGCCACCCACAAAGGCCGCTCAAACCAAAATGTGTTTATAACGTTTTGACCAAGCATCTGATTATAAGCCAATGATGTTTGCCACGTGCTGGTAAGTAGATGTTTCCTCCTCATGCGCCCGTTTCCAGCGTTGCAGATTCCAAATCTCAAAGCGCCCTCGGTTACCGACCAAGGCAACTTCATCCTTCAGTCCGATCTTCCGGCAAAGCTCTTCGGGCAAAACAAGACGCCCTTGCCGGTCCGCGCTCGCGTGCTGCGCGCGTGAATGCAGATGGCGCAAAAAAATCCGGCGATCGCGCGCGGAAACGCCCTGATTTGTTTCTGTCGCGGAACTCATTCGCGCGAACTCCGTCGGCGACATGACGAGCAGAAATTGATCCGTCGCCTCCGGCAAAAGGATGAATTCTTCCGCCTTGTCCCGTCGCCAACGAGAAGGAACCGTGATTCGATTTTTCTCGTCGATGGAATGCCGGAACTCACCGGCATAAAAACGTTCGGGTGAAGAATCGTTGTCCATGTATCGAGTGGAGAATTCATCCATTTTGCTCCACTTGACACCACTTTTAACCACCTTCCCGCCGCGCGGTCAATAAAAAATTTCAGGCCCGTTTGCGCCTGCTCACCTCAACCGTAAGCTCCTCGGATCATGAAATTTTTCCAAGCAAGCCTGACAGTGGCTTGTGTCGTTGTCGTATGTGGCACCAAAATCGGATTGAGCCAATCGCCAGAACAAACTGGAAGTGACGCTGTGCGTGTCACCGTTTCAATGCATCCGGACGGTTCACGCACAGTTTACAAGTTCGACAATGCGCAGCACAAAGCTGTGGCAACGACCACCGACCCGGATGGCAAACTCCGCGAGACCATTCGCTACGAATTGGATGATGCTGGGCGCTTTTCCAGCGGCGAAATTTCCGGACCCGATGGCCGCCTTCGTTTCAAGAGCCGTTACAAATACGATGATGCCGGCCATCTCTTGGAAGAGACTCAAAGCGCCGCAGACGGCACGCTTTTGCATAAGATCGTTTACAGTTACGACGCATCGGGCAAGCAGAACGGCTATTCGGTGTTCGACGCATCCGGCAAATTGGTAGGAGGCAAGAGCGCTGCGAAGGTCCGCCCATCGTCTTCTCCCAAGGCTCGTGAGAAGGCCTCCCGATAAGAGTCGCCAGAAGGCATTTGGAAAATCGCCAAATGTTATCTATTGCATTGAGCGACCTGTCGCAGGGACATCTGGTTGTTGGCTTGCCACAGCCCGCAAAGAAGACTACAAAACCGGCGTGATTGATTACATCCAAAAGGGCGGCCTGTTAATGTGGCCAATTCTGGTGTGTAGCATCATCTCGATCGCGGTCTTTGCCGAGCGCCTGTTTTACTTTCACCGCGCAACGATTCACGTGGGCGAATTCTTGAAGGGGCTCTCGAATCTGATTCGGCGACGCAATTTCGCAGAGGGACTCCATGAATCAGCCGGGACTCCAGGCCCGGTAGCCCGCGTGATTCATGCCGCAATCATTCGGCACGACGCACCTCGTGCAGAACTGCGCGACATCGTGCAAGAAGCCGCCCAACTCGAGGTCCCGAAGCTGGAACGGTTTCTCCCGGTGCTTGCTACGATAGCTTTCCTGGCGCCGTTGCTTGGGTTGCTGGGGACGGTCGCAGGAATGATCGATGCATTCGCCACGATCGCTTCAAGCGGCGGCTACGCCACGGTGACTGAGCTTGCCGGTGGCGTATATAAAAGCTTGCTGACGACCGCAGCGGGTCTGGTTGTAGCTACTCCCACTTTCGTCGCATACAGTTACCTTTCTTCCCGCGTGAATAACATGGTCCATGACATGGAGCGGGCAGGGATCGAAATTGTGCACATGTTGACTGAGAGCCGTCCGATCAGTGGGATCATCAGCTTTCAACAACCCAATGAGACTGCACGCGAGCTCGAAGCACGCCCGGATTTGTAATCAGCATAGGAAAAGTTAAAAGCGTTACAAAGCCAGTTTAATGGTTCGGAAAGAGCGCAACGCGCTAAACGTTGTAACCTTTTAACTCTTTTGACTTTTTAACGGTCTATCATCGTCATGAAACTCGAGCGCACAATTAATTACAACTTCGGCTGGCTTGTGCTCGTGGCGCTGGTGAACGTCGCTTTTCTTTTGGTTTTTTTTCTGTTGCTGAGTTCCAATTTTATTTTGCAACAGGGGATTTCCGTTTCGATGCCGTTCTCTCGTTTTACGCTTGGCCCGCAAACTAACCAGCAAATCATCAGCATTACCGGCGGCGCAGTTCCAGCCATCTACTTCCGCGACCAGCGGGTCACCATGGAGCAACTGGGGCCCCTGCTGGATGCGGCCAAGCGCGAGGGCCAATCAATCATCATCAAGGCGGACCGCTCCACTTCTTACGAAACAGTCGCCGACGTAACAAATGCTGCTCTTGAACATGGCATCACATCGGTGGCACTTGCCGCTGCTTCGCCGCGATGAATAATCTTAGTCCTGAGCTTGCGACAGAACCGCTGCTCTTTAGTTGGGATTCACCTCGGCGTCGACGAGCGGCCTTCCTGGCCTTTCTGGCGCTTTCCTTATTGGCGCATGCCGTCTGCTTTTACATTTTTCAAGTGGTTTATCCACCTACGGTCACGCTTCTGCCACCTCCTGCCCGCGTGGCTTTGATAACTCCTGCGTCTGAAGAAGGCCGCACGCTGCTTCGCTGGATCGACGCGGAAGATCCTGCGGTTGCTTTTACAACTCATCGGCCGCCGGAAGCAAGGCTGCGCGCTTTGCCGAAGGTTGAGCACGTTCCCTCCTATCATGCGATGGAACCAGCTCTTAAGGAACTGCCGCCCTTCGAAATCGATTCGCGCGCCCCGGACTCTCAGCCCCCGGCGGCGGTACCGTTTGTGCGCCAGAAGAGCGCTTCTACTGGCGGGCCGATCCCAACATCTGTTTCGTTTTCAAACGAGCTCGATGCTTTTGGGCCTGCGATATTGCCGGAGGTGAAGTTCATCGCTTCGAACGGAGAAACGCCTGAAGCAATTCGTTTTCGGGTGGCTGTCAGCAGACTTGGAGAAATTAGATATTGTTTTCCTATGAATTCCTCGGGTGATCCGGGGCTGGACGAACAGGCCCGGCTCTATCTCACGCGTTGCCGTTTCTCTCGAAGCGACCTGGCTGGCGGGAAGCCTGACGCGTCCTTAACCTGGGGGATTGCAACAATTGAGTGGGGCAGTGACATTGCGCGCCCGCAGGCAAGACAGCCAGGGAAAGCTACGCCGTGATTCGAGTTAGTCTCGCTGCCCTGGTCACGATTTATTTGCTGCTTTTTCTTGCGGCGGTTTTTCTCCTCTGGATAGTGGGAGAATGGAATCGCCGGCGGCGGGAGCGACGAGCTCTGCAGTATCGGCTGCGCTGTGTGATTTGCGCGTTCGAATTTGAAGATCGAACGGACGCCCTGCTTCCTCGCTGCCCGCGCTGTGGAAGTTTAAACGAACGGTTTAGAATGGAGCCAATTTAATATGGGAATGTGGATAGGCCGGAATCGCAAAGCACGAGTGACCTACGGATTTGACGAAATCGCGCTGGTACCCGGGCGCGTGACGATCAATCCAAACGAAGTCGATATCACCTTTCGCTTACCGCGCAGAGAAGCGGAGCCGCTCGAAATGAAAATTCCCATCCTCGCCAGTGCCATGGACGGCGTGGTCGATGTCCGCTTCGCCGTCGCCATGAACAAATTGGGCGGACTGGCCGTTTTGAATCTCGAGGGAGTGCAAACGCGCTACAAAAATCCGCAAGAAGTACTGCAAAAAATTGTCGAGGCCGATAAATCCGAAATCACAGCGCTGCTGCAACGAATTTACCAGGAACCCGTCCAAGAAGATCTAATCGCGGCGCGTGTGCGTCAGATCAAAGACGGCGGCGTATTAGCCGCGGTTAGTTCCATTCCTCAGCGCGCGGCCGAATTTGGCAAGATCGCGCAAGAAGCCGGCGCGGATGTTTTCGTCGTGCAAAGCACGGTTTCAACGGTGCGACACATATCGTCGGAGTACAAGTCGCTCGATCTTGAGAAGTTTTGCCGCGAGATGCGCATTCCTGTGATTGTCGGAAACACTGTTGGTTTTGATGTAACCTTCGAAATTATGGAGTGTGGTCCGGCTGCGGTTTTAGTCGGTGTCGGGCCGGGAGCGGCCTGCACTTCACGCGGTGTGCTCGGACTTGGTGTTCCGCAGGTCACTGCGACCGTCGATTGCGCGGCAGCACGCGATGCTTACTTCAAGAAAACTTCACGCTACGTGCCAATCATCACTGACGGTGGAATGAGCAGAGGCGGTGACGTTTGCAAGGCACTCGCCTGCGGCGCGGACGCTGTCATGGTGGGAAGTGCGTTTGCCAAGGCGCACGAAGCGCCCGGCCGTGGGAACCACTGGGGGATGGCCACGCCGCACGCCAACCTTCCGCGAGGGACGCGCATCAAGGTGGGCGCCACGGGCTCCCTGAAACAGATCCTGTTTGGTCCCGCAGAAGTTGACGATGGCAGCCAAAATCTGGTCGGTGCGATTACTACCTGCATGGGCAACGTTGGCGCTCGAAACATTGCCGAGTTTCAGCAAACGGAGATTATCATCGCGCCTTCTATCAAGACCGAAGGAAAGCTCTTTCAAACAGTTCAAAGCGTTGGAATGGGAACGAGCTAACGTTTTAAACCTTTCAACGCTTCACGCTTTAAGGATTCATCGCCATGACCGACCGTAGAGTAGTTATCACTGGCCTGGGCGTCGTCACGCCGGTCGGAAACGACGTGGAAACGTTCTGGTCCAATCTCAAGAACGGCGTCAGCGGCATTCACACAATCGATGCATTCGATACGACGGCGTACGATTGCAAAATCGGCGGCCAAGTCCGCGGCTTCGATCCGAAGCTATTCTTCAAAAATCCGAAGGATGTTCGCCGCACCGATCGATTTTCGCAGCTTGCGATGGCAGCGGCAAAAATGGCTCTCGTGGACAGCGGGATTGATTTGGCGAACCTGAAACAGCGAGATCGTTTCGGTGTCCTCGTCAGCAGCGGAATCGGCGGACTGAAAACACTTCAGGATCAATTAACAATCCTTTTGACCAAGGGACCCTCCCGGACTTCGCCGTTCACGATTCCAATGCTGCTCAGCAACATGGCGAGCGGCCTCATCTCGATGGAGTTCGACCTGCACGGGCCTAACATGTGTATCGTTACCGCCTGCGCGACATCAAACAACGCGATCGGCGAATCCTGGCGAATTATTAAATTTGGCGATGCCGACATTTTCCTCGCCGGCGGCTCAGAGGCGTCCGTCGTTGAGATTGGTCTCGCTGGATTTTCTGCCATGAGGGCGTTGAGCACGCGCAATGATGAACCTGAACGCGCCTCGCGCCCATTTGATCGTGACCGAGATGGTTTCGTTGTCAGCGAAGGCGCCGGAATCGCTGTAGTGGAGGAATTGGAACATGCCAAAGCGCGTGGAGCGAAGATTTACTGTGAACTCACAGGATACGGTCTTTCTGCCGATGCTTATCACATGACAGCCCCACTGCCACATGGCGAAGGCGCGGCACGCGCCATGCAATTGGCGCTGGATCACGCGCGACTATCACCCGATCAAGTCGACTATATCAACGCGCATGCTACCTCGACCGATATCGGCGACATTTGCGAGACACGCGCGATCAAACACGTGTTTGGAGAGCAGGCCTACAAGGTCGCGATCAGTTCTACCAAATCGATGACCGGCCACTTGTTAGGGGGCGCCGGCGGCATCGAAATGGCAGCCTGCGCGCTCGCTATCCGCGATTCCGTCATTCCACCGACGATCAATCTGGAAAATCCGGGAGAAGAATGCGACTTGGATTACACGCCCAAGGTCGCGCGCGAAAAGAAAGTGCGCGTCGCTTTAAATAACTCATTCGGTTTCGGTGGCCACAATGCCACCCTCGTTGCAACCGCGTTCGAAAAATAACGTGGTGCCCAACCGCCGGGCGCACCGCACGTGGGGCAATCGCGTTGACTATTGGCCCTTCACCGACCACTATTTACTCGCGAAAACTGTTGGAGTTCACTCCCGACAACACGCGGGCATAGCTTAATGGTAAAGTTCCAGCCTTCCAAGCTGGCCATGCGGGTTCGATTCCCGTTGCCCGCTGATTTCTTTCCTCCATCGTAAATGGACGTGAACGAATCTCGCTGGACATTGTCAGATGTTCTGACTACTAGTTCTGACCGAGATGGCCTCCATTACCAAAGACACGCATCAGCCACCGAAAACTCCGTTCTGGATTGCCTGTTTTAATGGCGTTGGCAG
>JAALOD010000004.1:37533-77517 GCA_013372845.1 Candidatus Udaeobacter sp. | reverse complement strand
GCGGCAATCCCCGCGGTAGGCAGCAATGAACAACAGCGCTTTTTTGCTCAGTCTCGGAGAAACACGCATAATGTATCTTAGCGTGTTGTGAGCAGCGAATCGGATGAATCGGATATGACAGGGGAGACACGGAGCACTGAAGAGGCCCCAGAAGTTCGTCCAAATGTTATGGCGACTAGAGCTTCGCGCGACTGGATTGTGGGAACTATTCTAGCCGTGATTGCCGCGATCGTGTTCTTCAAAACGACGAAGGCGACAATGCACGACTTCGATTATACGGGCCGGATTGCTTCCGCATTGTTGCAAGGACATCTTGGCCTCGACAGGAATCCCGGCTCGTGGCTGAACGAATTGGTTCCACTCGAAGGTAAGTATTACTCAGCGTTTCCACTTGGCGCAGTTCTAAGCGTTCTTCCAGTCGCTCTTTTCCAGCAGGCAGGATGGATTCACAGTTTTCCTGCGCAGTTTTTGACAGCGTTAATCGCAGGGCTGTGCGTCTTCTTCTTTTTTGGCTTGTCGAGCGTCGAAATCAAATCAATTAGCCGGCGGATTCATCCAGCAAGCCGTTGTTATCAAACAAAGCCTTGCCGGTTATTGCACGCATATGATGCACGAAATCATGCGGGACAAAACGATTACTAAGCACTTTCTGAGAGGGTGGCTCCGAATTATCGAACGGAACTCCTACTGTTCATACTACTCTGGACCACCTTTGCATATTTCTATCAGTCAACTGGGACTAACGAAGCCGTACGGTTCGATCAGATTCGTGCTCTTGTTCAAGACCATACTCTTGCTATCAACAAATATTGCTTAACTCGCCGGATCTGATCCGTTACCCCAAAGATACTGGTGCAATTTACCCGAACAAAGCACCAGGAATGACATTCATAGGTGCGATCCCTTTTGCACTGCTGTCGATCTTGAAGCCCTTTCAAGCGATTGGATGACCGCAATGGATTTACTGGCACGTACTTACTTATCTCACGACACTTTTCACCGTGAGTTTGGCGTCGGCCCTCGCCGCAGTTGCCATCTATCGCGTGCTGAAAACACTCACGAAGGACAGCTATCTTTCTACACTGTTAGTTCTTGCGATATGGCTAGGGACGCTGACGTTTCCTTTCTCCACGCTTTTCTATAGCCATGTAATGGCTGGCTCGCTGTAGGGATCGCGTTTTACCTGCTTTTCAAAGTGCGTTCTCAGGGTCCCGCGGCTGTTTACGGCTCGCGCATGTATGCCTGCTGCGCGGGTATGCTCAGTGGATACAGTGTCGCGATCGAATATCCTGCAGCGTTATTAACCGCCGTGATGGGTATCTATGGCTTGTGGATCGCCTTGCGGGGCCACGGATCGACGCTAAACAGAGCGATTCTGTACGGCATGTGGCTGCTGGGATTGGGCATAGGCGGAGCGCTATTGATTTCGTATAACGTCAGCGCGTTCGACAATGTCTTCTACATTCCCTACGAAGCCTATTCGACCCCCGGGTTCCGCCTTCCATTCAAGTTACGCCGGTACCTGGATGGGGTTGCACTGGATTGGGATGAGCAAGTTCCTCCACGCGCTCGCGTCGGTCACGGTGTATCGGCCGAGTGGACTGCTTTATATTGTCGTCGGGCGATGGCACGTTTATGCCTGGAATCCGGTGTTATGGCTGACGCTTCCCGGCTTGGCCATAATGATTTTGACACGTAAGTTGCGTCCTGAGGGATTGGTCGTGGCCACGATCGTAGCCTACCTTGTTTTTATCGGCAATTATGGATCAGCAATGTATGACTGGGGTGGCCGCCTCTACCTTGGCCCGCGCCACCTTATTCCGTTACTACCGTTCCTAGCCCTGCCACTCTATTTTGGCGCTCAGAAACTGCGCCCGGTGTTCTATCCCTTGGCTGCGGTATCCATCTTCTACATGTTGATCGGAACCGCAGTTGAACCGCGCGTCGCTTTTCCATTCGGAGATATAGCACGCGATTTTTTGCTTCCTGATTATTTGACTGGACACTTTGCGCAAAACACATCTTCGCTTTTTGATGCCGCGCATCGAAATCTGACCGAGGATTCCACCGCCGCGAATCTTGCAAAAGTCGTACACATCCCCGGCCGCTATCAGCTCGTTCCCATTATGGTGTAGTGGATGATAGGCGGAACAACTCTCCTGTATTTGCTAAAGCAGAAACGCGAGTGGCCTTGGAGCAGCGCAACCATTGCTCTTTTTGTGTTTACTGGCGCCATTGCATTTGCGCCGGCCATTCATTACGCTACCAGTGTCCCGCACAGTAAGGTGCACGGTTTGCTGGCCAAGTATTATCAAAAAGCAACGTGGGACGGCATACCAGCCGATATCAAAATCGATCAAACTATCGATTTCGAATGGTCCAAAACCACGCCATATCCGCCGCCGTTTAGCGTCGAATGGACGGGCGAGATCATCGTAGAACGAACGGGTTTCTACCTATTTACGCTCGTAGCTGACGACGGCGCAGTTTGTTGAAATCGATGATAGACTAGTTGTGGATGCCAGCCATTCGCCGCTGCAGGAAAAAAAGTGAAACCATTGTCCTGAGCACCGGCCTGCACCCGATTCGAGTGCGCTATTTTAATCGATTGCTTGGTGGTTCCGTGAAACTGTGGTGGACGCTTATTGGGCGTCCGCGCCAAATTGTGCCCAACGAAGTTCTAGTTCCAGCCAAATGAGCAAGGAAGTAACGTACAGTCTGCCGAAGTGTACCATGACTTCTTCGTCTCGGTATTGTTCGAGCAGTGAACGGACGTCATGTATCTTGAATGCGGCATGAATAAAGCTGAGGACTTTTTGAGAGGATGGCTCCGAACTTATCGGACGGAATTCCTATTGTTCCTGCTGCTCTGGATAACCTATACCTATTTCTACCAATCAACGCAACACAATGAGGCCGCGCGATTTGACCAGATGCGTGCCATGGTTCAGGATCGCGGGCTCGAAATTGACAAATACTGGTGGAACACGGCTGACGTGATCCGTTATGCGAAGGACGGAGCGAGCCACGTTTACCCTAACAAAGCACCCGGGATGGTACTTCTGGCTGTCCTTCCTTTTGCAATCTTCTCGATCGGCCTATCTCCGTTTCGAAGTCTTGGATTACCAGAGTGGATCTACTGGCACGGGGTCACCTACCTTACAACAATCTTTACAGTCAGCCTGTTTTCTGCGCTGGCGGCGGTGGCAATGTATCGCGTGCTGAACTCTCTGATCGGAGATAAATATCTCTCGTTACTTGCTATTGTCGCGGTCTGGCTGGGGACGCTGGCCTTCCCGTTCTCCACGCTTTTTTTTAGCCACCAACTGGTGGCTGCATTGTTGGCAATCGCTTTTTATCTTCTATTCAAGGTCGGTCATGGAGAGATTAAAGCCTGTCGATCGCAGCTTCTTTGCTTATCTGCCGCCGGACTGCTAATGAGCATCAGCGTTGCTGCCGAGTACCCAACGATACTACTCATCAGTGCCCTTTCGGTTTACGCGGTTTGGGTGATCCTACGATGTCAGCCATTTTGGAAAGATCGAGTGTGGCTCATGGCGGCCTGGACTCTCGGGATACTTGTCGGGGCAGGTGCCTTGATCACCTATAACGTCGCGGCGTTCGGCAAACCTTTCTACATACCTTACGAGTCGTATGCGAAGACTGGTGCAAGTTTTTCGCAAACCTACGGTCATGGTGTGTTGGGTCTGCGTTGGCTTGGGCTTCACCATTTTTTGCAGGCGCTAGCTGCAATCACAATCCACCCGCAGATCGGGATGCTCTATATCGGTGTGCAAGAATGGCGCGTGTATGCGTGCAGCCCGGTGCTTTGGGTTTCGCTTCCCGGCTTGGCCATAATGATTTGGAAACGGCACCTCCGTGCCGAGGGTTTGCTCGTTGCAGCAATGACCTGCATGTACTTGCTCTTTATTACTAGTTACGGTACATGGGCCTACGACTGGTCGGGCGCCGTCTATTATGGTTCGCGTCACACCATCCCGCTTTTACCTTTCCTTGCGCTGCCGCTTTGTTTTGGTGCTCGCCTGCTTCGATTCGTTTTTTATCCTCTCCTGGCCATCTCGATTTTCTACATGTTGCTCGCCACCGCCATCGAGCCGCGAGCACCCGTGCCCTTTGAAAATCCAGCGCGAGATTCTCTTCTTCCCGACTACTTCCGAGGAAGATTCGCGCAAAACACGAGCGCGTTGTTCGATGGACAACGAAATCTCACAAAGGATTCGACTGCCTTCAATCTCGGAAAACTTGCCGGGTTTCCTGGTGCTTACCAACTGACTCCCCTGATGCTCTGGTGGTTGATCGCGGGTGGCGCACTTCTCCTTCAGGTCGCGAAACATGATGGTGTAATCGAAGCTGAACAACTCCTTGTCGGCAAAGAGTGGGTAGCCAAAGCTATAACACGTTTTGCCAACGGCAGGCTAGTAGTATTGCTGCTGTTCGTTACGGCAATCAGTCTGCCCCCGATTATCATCCACGCGGCAGCCTCATTGCGGCATCCCTCCCACGGGCTATTGGGAAAGTATTATCGCAACGCTAACTGGAGCGGGTCGGCCATAGATGCCCAAGTAGATCCCGAGATTAACTTTGATTGGGCGAAGACCTTACCACTCCCGCCACCCTTCAGTGTGGAATGGACCGGTAATATTCTCATTAGCGAAGCAGGAGAATACACTTTTTCACTCGTGGCGGATGATGGCGCCCTGCTCGAAATCGATGGCAGAGTGATCGTGGACGCCAGCCATGCTCTTCTGCAAAAACGGAGCGGAGTGATTCATCTGAATGCTGGACTCCATTCGATTCGGGTACGTTATTTTAACGTCCTATTTGGTGGTTCAGTCAGGCTCACCTGGGTTCTAAGAGGGCGGCCCGAGCAAGTCATCCCTACGGAAGTGCTCGTGCCGTCCACTCCTTGAACGCGTTGCCTCGAATAAGGGTTACAATTCGGTAAAGGTTCGCGCACCGTTAAAGTTAGAACACCCACCAGCCCCGTATGAACACACTGCTGAACAGAGCGAGGAATAACAAAGACCAGACAGTAATAACGGCAGTCCAGAGTCGATTTCGACCTAGCAACGCAAAAAGCATAAACACCGGATACATCGTTAGCGTGTAGCGCGGCACACTTTCAATAAAGGTCACACTGGTCACGAGGAACCAGTTCCCAGTAATCCACGCAGCGTGGACTGGGCGCAATTTAATCCAACTGACTATCATGCAAAGAAAACCAAGTGCGACAAAGTACAGCTCTTGCGCGCCGACTATCTCCGCCTGATTCGGAGTGCGGCGAAGATTTCCGATGGCACTACGAATCCCAACCCACGGCCAAGAACTCTCCATGGCGAAGAGCCGCTTTCGCATCTTTAAGAACGCAAACGGATCTCCGGTAACTTTCCAGTTCATGAGTAAGTAGACGCCAAAGCCTGCTGGCACAATCGCGATCCAAAGCCATCGCCAATTCCAACGCTTGGTGACGACCCATTGATGAAGTGCTTCAATAGCTAGCGTCGGGAGCAAGATGATGCCGTTGGCTCGCGTCATCCAGGAGAGAGCGCCTAGCACTCCGGCCAGCCACCAACGTCCCAAGAGCGCAGCGAGAATCGAGCCCAAAGCCAGAGCCAGAAAGAGGCTTTCGCTGTAGCCAATGTGCAAGTAATAGGCGGTCGGAAAGATCAGGAAAAACCAAACCGCCCAGCGAGAGATGCTGGCGTCATGATCGAATCGAACGATTCTTCGCAGCAGAACCGCCGCGGCGACGGAAGCACAACAGGAGACAACAAATGCGCTGATAAGATAGTTGCCAACGACATAGGCAACCAATCGGGTGGCCCACGGGAAGAACGGATAAAACCATGCTTTCATAACGCTGCTCGCGTTGTAACCGAATTGGGCTAGCTGCAGAAAGTGAAGGGAATCCCAGCGATTCCAAATGTCCAGCCAGCCCCACCGGCCGGGAAGTGGTTTATTCTCCAGAATGCGGAAACTCTTTGCGCCAAAGACAAACAGCAGAATTTTGATCGACAGGATCCATCCAACGACAAGCCAATCGTCGGCTGATAAAATTCCTGCAAGGCGAAGCGGCAAGGATTTCGCTGTCGACTTTTGCGTTTCGTGCGCTTCTGGCTGAAGATCGCCCGGTTGTTTCTCTGGTACCATGATGACTGTTTAGCGTTTCAAGGCAGCAAAAACCAGCAAATAAAGGGCCGCGTCAACCAAGCGCGTTTCCACTTGCGCGGCTTGGCAGAACCGCTTAGATGAAGACCTTCTGAACAGCGCTGAGGAAGTACCTGGGGACACCAACGTGTTAGACGGTAAAAGAATCGTGGTAGTGATGCCGGCGTACAATGCCGCGAGGACGTTGCGTCAGACGTACGAAGAACTTCCCTTCGATGTCATTGACGAGGTGCTCCTGGTTGATGACAGCAGTTCCGATGAGACCGTAGCTTTAGCACGCGAGCTGAATGTCACCACATTCCAGCACAAAAAGAATTTAGGCTACGGCAGGAATCAAAAAACTTGCTACCGCGAAGCGCTGAAAAGAGGGGCGGATATCGTGATCATGTTGCATCCTGATTACCAGTATTCGCCAAAGCTGGCGATCTCCCTGGCTGGAATGATTGCGTCTGGCCACTACGATGTGGCCCTAGGCTCTCGTATTTTGGGCGTCGGCGCGCTGAAGGGCGGAATGCCGCGTTACAAGTATGTTTCTAACAGGGTCCTTACCGCCGTTCAGAACCTCCTACTCGGCTATAAACTGTCGGAGTACCACACCGGATTCCGAGCGTTCTCGCGTCAGGTTCTCGAGTCGTTGCCCCTCGAGGAAAACAGCGACGATTTTCTGTTCGACAACGAAATGCTCGCTCAGGCGATTTATTTCAATTATCAGATCGGCGAGATATCATGCCCGACTAAGTATTTTCCAGAGGCATCCTCGATCAGTTTCAGACGGAGCGTTAAATACGGGTTTGGAGTGTTGTGGACCTCTCTCAAGTTCAGGATGCAGAAGATGAGCATCGGGAGGTTTAGGATTTTTCATCCGGAGCGGACCAGGCTGTTGCACGCGTATTATCAGGAGTTGGGCAACTGAATTTTTGAACGGCTGTCGTACTCTCCCTACAGCAATCCGCAAGCCGTGCAGCGAGGCATATTGCACGGCCCATGCAAACGAAACGGAAATTAACGCCGACCGCTTTCACATAACGGACACGCCGGATATTCGAGCTTCGTAGACAGATTTGTGGATGTTGCTTCGGAAAGCATCTGTTTCTTGACTGTCCGCGGCAAGATGACTCCCAGTGATATAATGAACTGATCGGATGGACAACGGAAACAGGATAAAACGGTCTGGTGACGCCTGTCGCGGCGTATCAAATTGCGCGATTTGCTGGTAGTGCAACGCATCCCAATGGTTCCATCCATCGAACGATTGACGTAGGCCGTGCAGCTATCTGTCCCAAAGGATCGGGCAACTTTTGACCGCAAGAACGAAAAGCAAGACCTTGATCCACATCACCCGACGACGATCCAATCCTCGCTCGGGAACCGGCACCACCATGGTTTTCGGGGAACGATCGCGGGTTGCGCATCTGTGTTTTCATCGCTCATTATCTCTTCTTGCTTGCTTGAGAAATGTTGGGCGGGGGCAACTTGTTCTCCACGAAGGAATCGTCAAACCATTGAGCATGCCATGTCAATTTGGCTCCCACGATAAATATGAGCGCCTTTTGCGGCGGCGGATAGTCGTTGCTTCGCTCGGTAACGGATTCGGACTTGCGCGCCTCGTCGGAAACGCCTATTAGCTTTACCCTCATGGTTCATCATATCGTTCTCTATAAACTCAAACCCGAGGTCACCCCTGCCCGCGTGGAGGCGATGATGATGAATACGCGCATGCAGCTTCTGAAAATTCCCGAGGTCTTGAACATCAAATGTGGGAAGCGGATCGATCCCGAATTGCCGTGGCCGTTCTTCATTGCCATCGATTTTGAGTCGATGGACAAGTACACAATCTTTCGCGAAGATCCGATTTTCGTGAAATTCACGGAGGAAGTGATCAAGCCAAACACGGAAGATTCCCTGGATCTGGACTTTGAGATGGATCCGGGCAAGGACGTTCGCTTTTCGTAGAAGCTAACGGTCACCTGCGGCGCTTCGGAGAGCACGCCCTACCATTGCTATTTTCGCGCGGAACGCGTAATCATCCGGTTCGATGCGTCTCGGCTATCTTTACTCCCGGTATCCAGTGCTTTCGCAGACGTTTTGCGACGCGGAGATGCTGGCGCTGGAACGGCTCGGTTTCGAACTCGAGATCGGCTCGGTGTATCCACCGCTTACGAGCCTTCGTCACGAGCATATAGCCTGTTTGCGCGCGCCCATTCATTACGCGCCGCCGCAGGAAATCTTAAAGATTTCAGAGAAGACCGCGAAAACGAACGGCAACTGGCCACGCGATCTGGTTGAGCGGCATGAACGAAAGTTTGGCCCCGGTGTGAAGGCAGAGCAGCGCGCGCGTAATGCCCTTTACTTTGCCGACCATTTCAAGCGCCTCGGCGTGGATCATGTTCATGTGCACTTCGCGAATCGAGCGGCGCACACCGCGATGTTCTTGAAAGAGATTTCAGGGATTCCATTCAGCGTAACGGCACACGGACAGGATTTCATGAAGGACCTCGGCAATGATGACCTGCTGCGGGAGATTTGCGCCGCCGCGGAGTTCGTTGCGGCCGAAACCGATTACAGCCGCGACCTGCTGCGCCAACGCTGTCCGAATTCCGCTACGAAAATTTATCGTGTTTATAACGGGATGGACCTGACGCGTTTTCCGGCGCGGCATTACGAAATGTCGGAGGATACAGTGCCGCGCATCATCAGTATCGGCCGACTGGTTGCGTTTAAGGGATTCGAGTACCTCATCGACGCTTGCGCGGAGCTTGCGCGCCGGGGTCTCAATTTCACCTGTGAAATCATTGGCGATGGCCCGCTACGCGGTGATCTCGAAGCAAGAATTAGAAAGCTGAATCTGTCAGACCGGGTTCACCTGCTCGGCTCACTGTCGCAGGGCGCCGTTCTGGAGAGACTCTGGGCTGCCGATATTTTCGCGCTGCCTTCGGTGACAGACACCCAAGGGGCCAGCGATGTTTTTCCAACCGTGATCATCGAAGCGATGGCTGCTGCACGCCCGGTTGTATCCACCCATTTGGCTGGGATTCCTGAATCCGTTGTTCATGGCGAAACGGGCTTGCTCGTTCCGCCCGGGGATACAATGGCGTTGGCCGAAGCGCTGGCACGACTTATACAAGACCCCAAATTGCGATTGCATTATGGTCGGGCCGGGCGCGAGCGAATCGAACAACATTTCCAAATCGAGCACACTGTGGCGCCGCTTATCGAGCTCCTGCAGAAACACCAAGCCGTCACAAGAAAAGCAACCCACTGGGGCGCGGCTACCGCAGACCCAGCGAGGCCAGCAATCAGATCGCATATCTAATCGATCGGTGGCCGGATAGACGTTTGCCGCTCCTTGACCGCGAGCTTGAAGAGATGAAGCGACGTCATGTGCCCATCGTCCCAATTGTTTGCGAATTGAATTCTCGGACGCGTACACAAGAGCGATGGAGAAAATGGCGCCGTCGCTCGAATTTCTGCCGGATCCGATGGTTATCGAGGCGGAATGGCGGGCAAACCAGGCAGTCGCGCAAAAACTGGAAGAAGATCGCGCACAGCAGAGCGCGAGGGCGCCGAGCGCCATCTTTTTGCGCCAGGCGCGTTTTGCTCTCGCGTTGACCAAGCTGCGGAAAAACGTGTCGCATGTCCACGCAACGAGTTCCCGTGCCCTGGTGTGCGCGCTCATTTTAAAGAAACTTCTCAACGTTACCGTGAGCGCCACGATTGAGGCGCGACCAGCATTACCGCGAGAGTGGATCCAGAACGCTTTGTCAGAGTGCGTAGGCGGCCGTGTGAAGGATCGGCAATTAGTCCGCGGCAGTTCGTTTCTTGTTGATAAGACAACGTTCCGTTCAGCTCCGCAGCAGGCGCTTGGACTGGTCAGTCAAAGAAGCGGGATCGATTTGACTGCTGGGACGCGTTTCTGGCAGGAATGGGCGGATCTGCTCACGCCTTGGAGCGGCAGCGATCGAAAATCGAAAATCGAAAATCGAAAATGAAGAAAGCCATTCTACTCGCTGGCGGCGCCGGGACTCGTCTTTTCCCGCTTACGAAGATCGTCTGCAAGCAACTTCTCCCGATCTACGACAAGCCGATGATCTGCTACCCGCTGGCTACGCTCATGCTTGGTGGCCTGCGCGAGGTGCTGATCATTTCCACGCCAAAGGATTTGCCGATGCTGCGCGATTACTTGAACGACGGCGCGCACCTTGGAATTCGGATTGAATACGCCGAGCAACCGAAGCCCGAGGGAATCGCGCAAGCTTTCCTGATCGGGGCAAAATTCATCGAGGGCTGCGGCGCGTCACTCATTCTGGGTGACAACATTTTCTATGGAAAACTCGACTTTTACCGGGACGCTTTGGCCATCAAGCGTGGCGCCTGCATTTTTGGATATCAGGTGCGCGACCCGGAACGGTACGGGGTAGTCGAGTTCGACGCCGATGGCAAGGCGATCAGCCTGGAGGAGAAACCGAAGGAACCAAAGAGTCACTTCGCAGTGCCGGGACTTTATGTCTATGACGAGCGCGTCGTCGAGTTATGTCGAGCACTACGTCCATCTGCGCGCGGCGAACTGGAGATCACGGATTTGAATTTGCTCTATCTCAAGGAGAACCAATTGCATGTGAAGTTGCTCAGCCGGGGAATGGCTTGGCTCGATACCGGCACGACAACAGCTTTGCTCGAAGCAAGCAACTACATCGCGACGATTGAACACCGGCAGGGACTGAAGATCGCGTGCTTGGAGGAAGTGGCGCTTCGGACGGGATTCATCACGGAGTCTCAACTCGCCGCTACCATCGATCGATTACCGAAGGGCGAATATCGAGATTATCTGCGAATGGTCTGCGACGAAGGGCCCAGCGCTGGACCGGAACCGGTGGGCTAAGACAAGTTCACAAACGCTGTAGCCACCGGCCCTGTGGACGGGCCGGCTTCGACTTTACGACAGGGCCGTGGCTACACTGCGCGGTCGGCGACCGCGGCTACAGTTATTTTGGCTGCTCGCGCAGCAGGTGACTTGTGTCCGCCACCAACTTCGTTATCGCATCCGCTTCAGTTGCGTCGTAGTAGCCGCGGATATCGCCGTGCCGATCCACCAGCACCATCCGCGTGCTGTGAACCGGAATGCCCTGTTCGCCGCTGCCGTCCGAGACGGCAAGTTTAAAACCATCGTGCGAGAGTTTGTAAATCGCGCTCTTTGGTCCTGTAAGGAAATCCCAGCGCGCAGGATCCGCTTGCAACTTATCCGCGTAACCGCGCAGCACCTTGGGCGTATCTTTCTCCGGATCGACGCTGAATGAAACCAGATGCACGTCGGTCTTTTCCAGTGGCTTTTGCAGTTCACTCATCCGGCTGCTGATCATTGGACAAGGTCCTGGGCAGGTTGTGTAAATGAAATCGGCGATCCAAATTTTCCCTGTCAACTGCGCGGAACCAAAGGGCTGCCCATTCTGATTCACCAGCTGAAAGGATGGCACCGTGCCATACGACGAAACGGCCCGCTGCCTGAGTGCGTTCACTTCGATGTGACGCAACCACAGCAATAGGCCGAGTGTAACAAACGGAATCAGGATGAGCGTGGTCTTCCACAAAGTCGAAGGCCTCGAAGAGGTACGATTCACTGCGATAGAAGTCGTATTCATGATTTTGTCAGAACAAGCGCAGCCAGCAACAGCGGCAGGTAAACAATCGATGTAAGGAACAATAAACGCGCGGCTTCTCTGGTGCGGAGTCTCAAAAACCGCATGGCAACGGCAATAAACAAGCCGCCAAGCACCAGCTCGATCGCCAGATACGCGAATGTGACGATTCCAACAAATGCAGGCAGGCCTCCCAGGATAAGGAGCAGAATGCAGAAAAACACACTTTGGCTGGCGCTGCGTTCGCCGGTGAGGTCATCGCTTGAAATCATGCGAAAACCCGCTCGCGAATAATCTTCGCGATACATCCAGGCAATCGCAAAGAAATGCGGCAATTGCCACAGCAAAAGAATTGCGAAAAGGCTCCCCGCGCCAGCATCGATTGCTCCCCGGGCCGCCGCCCAGCCAATCACTGGCGGGATTGCCCCCGGGATGGCACCAACAACCGTGTTCGCGGTGCTGGCTCGTTTCAGCGGCGTATAACCGAAGATGTAAATTGTGATCGTTATCGCAGCGAGTGCTGCGCTCAGCCCGTTGCAAGCCAGCGCAAGATACCCAACTCCAAAGATCGAGAGGACAAGGCCGAGTGCGAGCGCTTCGGCTGGTCGCATTCGGCCCGCCGGCACTGGTCGCATTCTGGTCCGATTCATCAGCGCATCTGCTTTGCGTTCCCACCACTGATTGAGTGCGGCGGCCCCGGCAGCTGCAGCCGCTGTTCCAAACACGACGCGAAACAAAGCGGCATAATCGACGGACGGTCCCGATCCGAGATAAAAACCGACCGCGGTAGTCAGCAACACAAGCGACGTCAACCGCGCTTTGACTAACTCGAAGAGATCAGCAATGACCCTTCTCCGCGCGAATGCGTGCCTCGCATTTTCGACTTCGATTGCGGCGGTTTTCATGCCGGAATTGGTAGAGCGCGTCCGCCAAACGCAGCGTGTCGCGACAACGCAAGGATTCGCCAGCAAATGGCCGAAATACTCACGCCAAAAGATAGCATGATCGCCCCTACTGCGACATGCGCCGTGGCGATGTCCGCAGCTTTGTTGCTCCAAATTGTCCAAGCGCCCAGTGTCAGCTGAACGAGAAGAAATGCGATCCACCACATCGACAATTTCCTGAGCGCGGGAACCTGGCGCGCGTCTCTCCAAACGCGCGAACAAAATGTAATTACACCGATCGCAATCAGCAGCGCGACAAAACGATGTATCATTTGCAGCCAAATTTGGAAAGCATCCACGTCCGACAAACCACGCGCATCTCGCCAGGCGTTGATCTTTGCCAACGCTGTGGCGCTTGTATCCGGAATCCACGCACCGTTAGCCGTGGGAAAATCGAGAATCGACAGGTCGCGATGCTGATGGCGCATTGTCGCCCCCAGCGCAAGCTGCACATAAATCGCGAGCGTGACTACGGCTGCAATGTTTCGAATCGTCGCAATGTGGGGCAATGACAATTGAGGGGCGAGCTCGCGCGAGCCCGGGCTTTGGACAAGCTCATCGCGGCCTGGCGTCGCAGGAGCTTCGCCCTCCAAATTAACTGCGTTGTGCCCAAGCGACCGCCAGAAATTTGTCGTGACCAGCGCGATCACCACGAGTAGCGCGAGAAACGCTTGCGCAACGCACGCATGAAAGATGCCGATTTCGTCCTTCAGCATCGTGACGCGCAGGCCACCGAGAATTCCCTGCAAGATTACACCGGCAAGCGCAATCAGACCCAGATTGCGGACCCACCTGCGGCTCTCGCTGCGCCAAAGCCAGATCGCCAGAATGATCGTGAGGAACCCAACTGCTGAAGCAATCAGGCGGTGTGTATGCTCAAACAAAATTCCGCCGACCCATTTTGAGACGGGAAACAGAAACATGTTGTAGCCGAACGTGGTCGGCCAATCCGGCACCGCGAGACCGACGTTTTTGCTGGTGACCATTCCGCCACTGCAAATGAGGAGCAGTGCGGCTACGCAGATGAACCACGCGAAACGGTTAAGCCACTTTCTCGATCTCGGAGATTTCCCCGAATTCACTTTGGAAAGATAACCGCAGATTATGCGGATTTCGCCGATGAATTTCTGTAGCCATCGCCCCGTGGGCGACGCAACACCAGCCCTGCTTTCACATCAGCAAGGCGCTTCGCACAGCGAAGCGGCTACAGCCTAGGGCTTGGCGAGGTCGCGGGCTGGGGCGGTTTGTTTTGAGGCTGCGGCGCGCCTGGCGATGGCGAAGGAGCGGTGCTTTGCGAGCCGCCGGCCAATTCGGCGCGTTCTTTCAGCCAGGCTTCGTAATCCTGCGGCGTATCCACTACGAGCGTCCCTTTCATTCCATAATGCCCCAGACCACATAGCTGCGCGCAAATCACCTCGTCGGTCCCGGTCTTGATGGGAGTGAACCAGATCGGAATCAGCGAACCGGGGATTGCATCGCCACCGATCCGCATGCTTGGCAAAAAGAAATCGTGGATCACATCCTTTGAGGAAAGTTCAGCAACGACTGGCCGATTTACCGGAACATGAAGTTCTCCAGCCGTTACGATATCGTCTTTGCCGGCAGGATCGTTCGGATCGAGGCCAAGTGGATTTGAGTTGCTTTCAAAACTGATATCGCGCCGGCCAAACTGTCCATCCGGCCCCGGTAGGTGATAATTGAAGCTGAACTGCTGCGCGACCACATGGACAAGCAGCGCGTCTTTACCCGGCGGAAACTGATTCACACGCTTCGCCCAAAGTGGAATCGCGAAGCCGAGCAGGAGCACCGCCTCGATCAAGACGACGGAAAATTCCAGATGCGTCGAGATGCCGCTCCTCACACCCAGATGATCCGCCCCCGGCTGCCGGCGTTTCCGGAATCGGATCAGCACGTAAATAAAAAATGACGACCATCCAACAAAAAGCGCCCCCATGAACCAGTGACAGAACTCGAGGATGTGATCGATTTGATATCCGTGCGAGGAAGCGTTCGGCGGCTGTCCCAGAAATTCGTTGATCAGCGCGAGGCTACTCATATTTACTCAGGTCTTCCTCAGTGATCTCCTGGTGCGGCTCGGCAGGCATGCGTCCATGCCGCCAAAGATGAAAACTGAATGCACCGATCCCGCCCAGGACCGACAACACAGCACCAAAAAGAAACCAGATCGCGACCGCCATATGCTCGGTCGATTTTCCATCCTTCGCGCCGTAGCAAAACGGGCACGCGAGCGCCTGCCCGACCGGCGAGAGGATAAACAAAAGCAAAGCCGACAGAATCTTTGTTTTCATGTGATGATCCGCAGCCGTTTCATTTTCCGATAGAACCAGACCCCATAAATCACCAGCGCAACAGCGGTCACAAACGAAGCGATCGCGCCTGCGAGATAAACCGGCGCGCCTTCCACCAGATCGACCCAGACGCACCACAGTCCAACTCCTAGCGCGAGAAGCGTCGAGAAAACGATGAAAACAATATGGAACCCTTTAAGCGACATTTAGTGAAAGATCGGATAGTCGTACCACGCTAATAAGATAAGCCAGAAAAGCCCCATAACAAAAAAACCGGTGAAAATCAGGATGCGGTAAATCAGGCGTTTTTCCGCAGCCAGATGCATGAAAACCAAAGCGACGGCTCCTGCCTTCAGCGTGGCCACCAGCATGGCAATGGCTATGTTGGCCTTGTCAGTACCGAAGTGGACGTACGACAGCGCGACGGTGATCACGGTAAACGTGAGCAGGAGCGCGCCCACCATCAGATAACCTCTGACGTGCTTTTGTATGCCGTGCGCGTACTCCTCGTATTCCTTCGGGTCCTGCGAGATATCAGGTGGATTGTTCATTGGCTCAGAGCAGATAAAACAGCGGGAACACAAAAATCCAGACCAGGTCGACAAAGTGCCAGAAAAGGCCGCTCACCTCGACGCGATTCGCCAGATGTTCAGGGTTGCGCTGGTAAAGTTTTTTGCTGACCGGCAGCCACATGTAAATAAACACGATGACTCCGCCCAGCACGTGCAGGCCGTGTAAACCGGTAATTGTAAAATAACTGGCGAAATAAGCGCTGTGAGTTGGCAGAAACATCGTTGCACGCTGGACATCCGCCTTCTCGATCGTGGCGATTTTGTCAGTCACCGGCAGCGGTATAAAGTGCGGCCGATCCATCGCCGGATCGTCGGGATCAGCATTCACCGGATCCAGTGCGACTTCGTATTCCGTTGCGTTTTGACTATGCAGGTGTCCGGTGATCTCGATCCGCGGTTCGAGCCCCTTTTCAAGGCGTCGTTCGTTACCCAGATATTTTTCGTACTTCGCGAGTGCATCCGGTTTAATGTACGCGCCGAAGTGCTCGAACTTCTGCGGCCATTCGTAAGCGAGCTTGACGGTCAAGAAAATCAACCCGCACGTGATCGTGGCCAGCATGTACCACCAATAGGCCCGATAGCGCCTCATCTTCAGCGCTGCCCACGCCAGCACGACGGTGACCGACGATATGATGAGGATCGCCGTGTTCATCGTGCCGACTGGGACATTGAGTAGCCCATGCGGCCACGTCCCCGGCGCTGCATCGATGCGCAAGAAAATGTAGGCTGAAAAGAGCGCGCCAAAGAGCATTACTTCCGACGCGAGGAATAACCAGATGCCAATCTTGGCGTTCCAAAGTCCAGTGTCGGGACGATTGGAAACTGTATACGGAATTTCCATTGCGTTGGATCTAAGCGAGAACTGGTTCAGCGGGCGGTTTTCGGCGAGTGCGCTCCGCCGGTTCCACCGGTTCGTTCTGCATCGTGAAATCGCGTTCGCGACCGGGCAGACTATATTCGTAAGGACCGCGATAGGCCACGGGAGTATGAACAAAATTTCCATGTGGCGGTGGTGAAGGCGCAGTCCACTCCAGGGTGGTCGCTTCCCACGGATTGTCGTTCACTTTTTCGCCGTGCTTGATGCTCCAGAAGAAATTAATGATGAATGGAATTTGGGCGAGCCCCATCGCCCAGGCTGCCCATGAGATCGGATGGTTCCATTGAAAACCAGTCAATCCCCAAATCGTGTGGTCATTCGCAACGTTCCATCCCTGTCCACCGTCGTACCACCGTCGATGCATTCCGGCCATTCCCTGTAAAAACATTGGCAGAAAAATCATGTTCATGCAGATGAGCGTCGGCCAGAAATGCACTTTGCCCCAGAACTCGCTCATCTTTCGGCCAGTCGCTTTCGGGAACCAATAATAGACGCCGGCGAAAAGTCCGAAGATTGTGCCCGGTGCGACGATGTAATGGAAGTGCGCGATCACGTAATAGGTATCGTGCAAATAAAGATCGGCCGAATTAAACGCCAGCGGGATACCCGTGAGACCGCCAATTCCAAACATCGGCAGAAACGCGATGGTGAAAAGCATCGGCACATTGAAGCGAATGGAGCCGCCCCAAAGTGAAATGAAAAACGCGCTCAAGATGATCACCGACGGAATAGAGATTAGGAGCGTGGTCGTTTGAAAAAATGCGCTGACCGCTGAGCCCATGCCGGTGAGCCACATGTGATGCGCCCAGACAATGAACGACAAAAATCCGATCACCAACACGGAAAAGACCAACGATTTGTATCCCCAGAGCGGCTTGCGCGAGTTGTTTGCCAGAATTTCTGCCACGATGCCAAACGCTGGTAAAATAAGCACGTAAACCTCGGGGTGCCCGAGGAACCAGAACAAATGCTGCCACAAAAGGGGGCTGCCACCGCCGCTGATCGACATCGGCACGCCATTCACGACCAGACCGGTTGGCAAGAAAAAGCTGGTATGGGCGAGGCGATCCATCAATTGCATGACGATCGCAGCCTCGAGCGGCGGAAATGCCAACAATAACAGAAATGCTGTGACAAATTGCGCCCAAACAAAAAACGGAAGCCGCATCCAGGTCAGCCCTTTGGCGCGCAATTGAATGATCGTGGTGATGAAATTGACGGCGCCGAGCAACGACGACGTGATCAGGAAAATAAATCCGATCAGCCAGAGAGTCTGGCCATTGAACACGGGATTATGTCCCGGGCCGGAATCGGCAATTCCTGCAAGCGGCGTATAGGAAGTCCAGCCACTCTTGGCCGCGCCGCCCGGCACAAAGAAACTAATGAGCATGATCACGCCCCCGACGCCGAATGCCCAAAAACTTGCAGCGTTCACCTTCGGAAAGGTCATGTCTGGCGCGCCGATTTGCAGTGGCACGACGAAGTTCCCAAACGCAGCGAACGCCAACGGCACCACGCCGAGAAAAATCATGATTGTGCCGTGCATGGCACCGAGCGAGTTGTAAAAATCAGGCGTCATTTTCCCGTCCGGCATCGAGCCGGGCCCGAAAATGTGCGGGAGAAATTTGCCGATCACCGGCAGCGCCTGACCCGGATAAGCCAATTGCCAGCGCATCAACATCATCAGGCAAAAGCCAAGGAACAGGAACGCGAGACCGCAAAGACCGTACTGAATCCCGATCACCTTGTGGTCGGTAGAGAAAATATATTTTCGCCACCACCCGAGTTCGTGGTGCTCGTGCTCGCCTGCGTGTGAATGAGGATCGTGATGCGTTTCGACAGAAGCAGAAGGGTCCATTTCAGGAGAAAATTATCATTTCAATATCTAGAGGGAAACGCGGTTTGCAAAGCGGAAAAACATTTTCGCAGATCAAAAACGGCGCGTCCAGGTCCGAGCTGGACTGGCATTGTCGCGCCCTACCAATTCTCGGCTCAAATCTCATCTTTCATGGTGCAATCTCAACATGTCGATTTGAACTGGCTGGCTGAAATTGGAAACCGTTGCTGCTAGGCACCGGTGTTCCACCATTTCGACAAGCTCGCTTTTGGAACTTCCGGAATCGCCGTCTTGTCATAGTGCGAAGTGTCGTTGAACAGGGTCAGGCGCGCTCGTATCGGATCTCGAAAATCGACAATATTCAGGGCAGCCGGTTTTTGGTCGAGATTATCGCGATATCGCCGCGGATCGAATCCGAGCAACGAACTCAGCAAAAGCCGGATCGTCGCCTTGTGAGACACAATCAGAATGTTTTCGCCGGGATGCTCGCGCACCAAATCGATCAACGCTGGCAAAGCGCGCGCCGTTACGGCCAGCCCACTCTCCCCACCCGCCGGGGCAAATGTGTATGGGTCCTTTTCCCATTCGGCCATTTCCTTCGGAAATTTTTCTTCCACTTCGCGCCGCTTCATCCCTTCCCAGTGACCGTGCGAGATTTCCCGGAAACCGTCGCATGTTTGAACCGGGAGATCGTGCGGCGCAGCGAGAATTCGCGCGGTCTCGACTGTCCGACCAAGCGGTGACGCGTAAACGGCGGAAATTTTTTCGGCACTTAATCTCTCGGACAGGCGACGGGCTTGTTCACGGCCCTCGTCGGACAACTCGACATTGGTCACACCCGCGAACCGATCCTCAGCGCTCAATACGGTGGCGCCATGCCTCACCATGAAAACGCGCGTTGCGGGTATCGCCATAGGATCGACTTGTCATGACGCAAATTTCCTAAAAAGGCAATCGTCATGTCGAGCGAAGTCGAGACATCCCGCAACATTAGCTTTGGGTCGCGCCACGGGATTCCTCGACATTGCTCGGAATGACGTGCCAGCTATTAACGCTACAATTGGTCAGTGGACCAAGAAAAAACGCCGCGCTCCATCATTCACCTCGACATGGACTGCTTCTACGCCGCGATCGAGGTTCGGGACAGACCTTCATTGCGCGGCAAGCCTGTAGCGGTGGGGGGCGCGCGCGATCGACGCGGCGTGTTGACCACGTGCAATTATGAGGCGCGCAAATTTGGAGTGCGTTCGGCGATGCCGACGTTCATGGCGCTGCAACGTTGCCCGAATTTGATCGTGCTGCCGACGCGGTTCGATGTCTATCGGCGCGAAGCTGCAGCGATTCGCGGAATCCTGTATCGGTTTACGTCCCTGATCGAGCCGTTGTCGCTCGACGAAGCTTATCTCGATGTGAGCGCTCATCCCGGCGCACCGGGGCCACTCGCACAGGTGATCCGCGGGACAATCTTTCGAGAAACGAAGCTCACTTCATCAGCCGGCATTGGTCCCAACAAATTGATCGCGAAAATCGCCAGCGAAATGAATAAACCAGACGGTCAATTCGAAGTGAAACCGGAGGAAGTGCCGGGTTTCATGCAAGATTTGCCGGTTCGCAAGATCTGGGGAATCGGTGAGAAGACCGAGCGAAAGCTGGAAGAACTCGGGGTAAAAACATGCAGCGAGTTGCAGCGCTTCTCGCGCCCGGAGCTAATCAATCTTTTCGGCAAATTCGGTCTGGATCTTTACGATCTTTGTCGCGGCAACGACGACCGCCCGGTCGAACCGGATCGCCCACGGAAATCGCTAAGCACTGAGGAAACGTTTGCTGTCGATCTGACGACGCTCGAGCAATGCGAAGAAAAGCTCGAGGAGCTCTTTCAGGATTTGATGGCCGATCTGGCGCAAAAGGAATCTACCCGCGAGATCACAAAAATATTCGTGAAATTGAAATTCAACGATTTCACGCGAACTACTGCTGAGCGGGCCGGCCTTGGGCCTACGTTACCAGACTTCCGCGCTCTTCTCGATGAAGCGTTTGGTCGTACCGGAAAGCCGGTGCGTCTCATCGGCGCTGGTGTCCGCTTCGCCGAAACGACACCGGAAAATGCACAGCTGAACCTGCTGTAGTGGTCCGCCTGAGGCGGATGTCGGCCGCAAAGGCCGTCTCGTTTGTCGCGACGAGACAGGGTTCTGCAGTTTCTAAATCGCTTCGCGCGTGTGATAATTTGAGTGGTCGAAATGACTTCCGCGCAGGAAAGAAAAATCAGGCAAACCGGTTGTGATGTTCGCTTTGATAACCTGACGCGACAGCTGTACGCGACTGATGCTTCGATTTATCAGATCGAGCCGATCGGGGTGGCGTTTCCGAAAGACGCACAGCAAGCGAGCGCAGTCATTCGCGCAGCCGCTGACTCGGGCGTTTCAGTCACTCCGCGTGGGGCCGGCACGAGTCTGGTGGGGAACGCGATTGGCGAAGGTTTGATTGTCGAGTTCTCACGCTACAACCGCCAGATCACTGACCTTGACCTCGAAAAACGCAGCGTACATGTCGGGGCAGGCGTTGTTCTCGATCAGCTCAACGAATTTCTAAGGCCTCATGGATTTTGTTTCGGTCCGGATGTAGCAACGAGCTCACGAGCGACACTTGGCGGAATGATCGCGAACAATTCCTCCGGCGCGCGTTGCCCAATCTACGGGACAACTGCCGATCACGTGATCTCCTTGGAAGTCGTGATGGCCAATAGTCGCGTCGAGACGATTGGCCGAATGCACGAATCGTTGTGCGCGGAGCGAGCTGAAATCGAGAATCTCATCCGGGCACGAAGCGCGGAGATGGTCGAGCGCTGGCCGCCCGGCTTGATAAAACGCTGGCCCGGTTACGGCATTGAAAGGTTCCTGCGTGCGCCCAATGACCTCACGAATATTTTCGCGGGCAGCGAAGGAACGCTCGCTGCGATTTTCTCCGCCGAACTCAAGATTTCGCCGCTCCCCAATGAAAAAGGCCTGGGCCTGGTCTTTTTTTCCTCGGTGGATGAAGCGATGCAGGCCACTGTTGAGCTTCTCGATCTTAAACCGGCCGCCATTGAGCACATCGATCGTCCTTTACTCGATCAAACCAAAGGCCAGCTCCATTTTCAGGCGGCGCGCGACTTGCTCGAGCTCGACACGCAGCCTTGCGAATCGATTTTGATCGTTGAGTTCTATGATGACGTCGCCGAACGATTGTCGATTCTACAAGCGAGAAAAATCGGCCTGCGCACCAAAATCCTCACCGAGCCAGCGCAAATGAATCTGGTCTGGTCGGTGCGCAAATCCGGCCTCTCACTTTTGACCGGCTGCATCGGGCCTGCCAAGCCGGTCGCGTTTATCGAAGATGCTGCTGTTCGCCCAGCGCAGTTGCCGGAATACGTACGGGGATTGCGATCGATCATGCAACCGCTCGCACTGGAAGCGAGTTACTACGGTCACGCTGCCAGCGGACTTCTACACGTGCGCCCAGTGCTCGATCTGCATAGTGCAAACGATCTAAAAAAGTTTCGGCAGGTCGCAGATCAAACTTCTGCGCTGGTGCGGCAATTCAAAGGCTCGCTTTCCGCCGAGCACGGTGTCGGTATCGCGCGCACCGAATACATGCAGGAGCAACTCGGCGATGAGCTGCTCGGAGTAATGCGCGAGATCAAGCGAATGTTCGATCCGAAAAACATTTTCAATCCGGGAAAGATTTTCGCCGCTGGGTCCGAGCCGGACGGTCATCGACACAGAATCGACAATTATCTGCGCGAAAACTTCACACGACCGCTGGAGCTCCCATTCAACCCCGAGCTCGCCTTCGCGTTCAAAGATCATTCGTTCATCGGCAACCTGGAACAATGCAACGGCTGCGGCGGCTGCCTTAAACAAACCGGCGTCATGTGCCCGACGTTTATGGCGACGCACGAAGAAGTCATGTCCACGCGTGGCCGCGCCAACATAATCCGCGCCGCGCTGGAACTGCGCGTCAACGGGCACGATCCCTTGCGTTCTGCGGAACTGGAGGCCGCACTGAGCAATTGTCTCTCTTGCAAAGGGTGCACACCCGAGTGCCCGTCCAACGTGAATCTGTCGCTGATCAAAGCGGAATTGATGCATGCGCGAAATAAGCGTGATGGTCTGCCGTTGCCTGAGCGACTTTTCAGCAACGTCGATTTGCTAGGCAAAATCGGCTGCGCGATCCCAGCGCTCGCAAATTGGTTTCTCGATTCAAAGCCTGTGCGGATCGCGATGGAAAAAGCGCTCGGACTTTCAGCGCAACGTTCGTTACCACATTATGCGAAAGAGCGATTTGATAACTGGTTTGGGAGGCGCGCTGTAGCCGGGGTCGCTGACCCCGGCGCCGCGGTCAACCCCCGCGGCTACAAGCGGGGCCCCGTCATTCTTTGGGACGACACGTTTGTACGCTACCACGAACCACACATCGGAATTGCCGCGGTCAAAGTGCTGGAGGCGCTCGGGTTCGAAGTTTCGCTCGTAGAGAATCGGCGCTGTTGCGGGCGACCAGCGTTTAGTCAGGGAAATCTCGACGCCGCGGTGAAAGTCGGAAAACACAATGCGGATCTTCTCTTATCACTCAATAATGCCAGTCCGGTTCAGACCTCCAGCACTCCAATCCTGTTTCTCGAGCCATCGTGCTGGTCAATGTTCGTGGAAGATTATCGCGAGCTAAGGATCGAGCACGCGGAGAAGATAGCGAACCGCTGTTTTTTGTTTGAAAAATTTGTAGACGAGCTACTCGCGCAGGAACCGGACGCCGTGCACTTCGAGCATTCACCGGTGAATGTTGCAATCCATCCGCATTGTCATGCCAGATCGATCATTAATCCTGCGTTCATGCGAAGACTCGCGGAACGTTTGCCCGGGAGAAAAGCGACGGTGCTCGATACCGCATGCTGCGGAATGGCAGGCGCGTTCGGAGCGCTCGCCGAGAAATACGACCTCTCCATCCAAGTCGCCCAGGATTTGATCGACAAGATCGACAATCAAGCGCGCGGGACAGAAATCATCGCCTCAGGGACAAGTTGCCGGCATCAGATTACCGATCTAACAAATGTACGCCCGAAGCATATGGCAGAATTGCTGGCAGAAGCGCTCGTTTAACTTCAAAATTGTTTAATTTCATTGAACGCCAATGACTATTGGTCAAAATTGCGTCCCCGACTTGTTAGGCTATTTTTTTGTCGCATCAAATCCACAGCGAAAGGGAAGGAGAACGAAACGCCGTTCATAAACGCGTTTTCGATGCAAACGATGAGCAATGATTGTCCAGATCGAAAAATAGCGCAAGACAGTCCGTCAAATAATTGCGCGAAGTTGAAACTCATCCTATGTCCATCACTAGTGCTGCTAGCACTTCTACTCGGGGTTTGCCGGGCGAGCCTGGGGCAAGGTGACGCCAATCTAGAAGCACCGGGTTTGGCACCTTATCCTACTACTTTGGCTACCGGCAACATCACGCTCTTTCAGAATGTCCGCATCTTCGACGGTAAAAGTGCCACGCTCTCGGGCCCTTCCAACGTGCTGGTTCGAGACAACAAGATTGAGCGAATCTCTCTGGATCCGATCGCCGTCGATACAAATGCCAATGTCCGCGTTATTCCGGGGAATGGACGCGTGCTGATGCCTGGTCTTATCGACGCGCATTGGCATGCGTTTATGGCGGCGACACCCCAGACGCTTGTTATGACCGCCGACTTTTCTTACCTTCATCTGTTGGCTGCGCGACAGGCTGAGGCGACGTTGATGAGGGGTTTCACCACAGTGCGTGATTTGGGTGGGCCTGTGTTCGGGCTGAAGCGCGCGATTGACGAAGGGGTGACGGCGGGGCCGCGCATCTATCCTTGTGGAGCCATGATTTCGCAAACCTCGGGACATGGAGATTTTCGGTTCCCCTTCGAGGTTCCGCGGACCCTTGGCGGCCCGTTGAGCCACTCCGAGGTCGAAGGCATCGCAGCCATTGCTGACAGCCCCGATGAGGTCCGCCTGCGGGCCAGAGAACAGTTGAGAGCGGGCGCGAGTCAGATCAAGCTGATGGCAGGTGGTGGCGTCAGCTCGCCTCTCAATCCGATTGAATCGACCCAGTATACTGAAGCGGAGATTCGCGCCGCGGTTGAGGCTGCCGACAATTGGGGCACCTACGTAACCGTACACGCGTATATGCCGCGTGCGATCCGACAAGCGGTCGCCGCCGGCGTCAAGTGCATCGAGCATGGTCATCTGATCGACGAGCCAACCGCCAAGTTGCTGGCGGATAAGGGCATTTGGTGGAGCTTGCAGCCCTTAACGTATGAAGAAGGCGTATTTGCGCGAATGTCGCCCGTGTCGCAGAAGAAGGCGCTGGTGGTGTGGGCCGGAACGGAGAACGCCTACAAGCTGGCGAAGAAGTTCAAGGTTAAAACGGCCTGGGGTGCAGATATTCTGTTCGATGCGGGGGCGGCCAGCCGACAGGGAGCCTATCTCGCCAAGATGGTGAAATGGTACACGCCTGCCGAGGCGCTCAAGATGGCCACGGCCGACAATGGCGAGTTAATGGCACTCTCCGGATTTATCAATCCCTATCCCGGCAAGCTTGGTGTTGTGGAAGAAGGCGCACTTGCCGATCTGCTGTTGGTCGATGGAAATCCGTTGGAAAATATCAAGCTCGTCGAAGATCCCGACAAAAACTTTCTGATCATTATGAAGGATGGCAGGATCTACAAGAATGCAGTGTCCAAGTGAGGACTCAAGGTCAGGGTCGCGGAAGTGCTCGTTGCGGCGAAGCGGCGACTGGTAACAAGCAGCGAGGGGCAAATGTTTCTTTGTGTGTGCTATCTCGGCCGCGTGATCGCCACGCACTGGCACACCATGTTCGTGCGACGCACGACCGCGACCGCGATTTCTCAGACGATGTCGGCTGGCTACTTGTTAGCGGGCGCTGAGACACGGAGAGGTTGATGCGCGGCTTTGCTACCTTTCGCGTCTTGGGAACGCCCTGGCACATCGCATCGACGACCGAATCGTGGTTGGTCGAGAGCCGAACCGCCGCTTCTTCGTCATCATGAAGGACGAGACCGATCTAGAAGAGCGTGCTGACCGGATGGTGGCCAGGGTCAGGGGTTGGTCTCGTGTTCCGCTCCCGACTAAGGGCAGCGGCGCACGATCGTCAGCACCGATACATACCGATGGCGTCTACTGAATCGCGCCGCCCGCGGGCGTCACCGGGGCGGTTGCCCAAGCCGGTGGGCTGGCTGGTCAGGGCAGCCGGATTTCTGGTTGGGCCAGTGCTCCTGGGTTGGGCCGCGCTGGCCATTTATTATTCGAATCTGCCGTGGGCCTGGTTGCGCGTCGTGCTGGCGATGGTCTTCCTCGCGTTCGGCATTTGGGCCTCGTGGCTCACACGCCGGCCGCTGATGAAGTGGGTCTTTGCCGGGGTGTTTCTCGGTGTCGTCGTGGCGTGGAGCACCATCCAGCCTTCGCATGATCGCCCATGGCGGCCTGAGGTGGCAGTGATGCCGAGGGTAGCTATCGAAGGCGACCGCGTGCGAATCACTGGTGTTCGCAATTTCGACTACCGCACGCGGAATGATTTCACCGTACACTACGAGGAGCGCGAGGTGCTGCTGTCGCACCTGATCCACGTCGACTTCTACGTATCCTATTGGGCACCGGGACTAGTCGCCCACACATTCGTGAGTTTCATCTTCGATAACGCGCCGCCGCTGAGCATCTCCATCGAAACGCGACCGGAGGTGGGCGAGGACTTTGCGCCCATCGCCTCGCTATTCAAGCAATTCGAGTTAATCTATGTCGTAGGTGACGAGCGCGACCTCGTCCGCTTGCGCACCAACTACCGCGATGAGGAGGTGTATCTCTACCGTCTGAACGTCTCGGCGGAAAGTGCGCGCCGACTGCTGATGGCCTACCTCAAACGGATTAACGATCTCGCCGATCGGGCGGAGTTCTACCATCTGCTTAGCAATAGCTGCACGATCAACATCGTGCGCTACGCGAACGCCGCCGGTAGGGTTGGCCGGTTCAACATCCGCCATCTCTTCAATGGCCTGATCGATGGCTATCTCTACAACTCGGGCCGGATAGACACTACGCTTCCGTTTGACGAACTGCGCAGACGTTCCCGGATCAACGAGGCCGCACGGGCGGCCGACCAAGCCCCGGATTTTTCTAAGCGCATTCGCGCCTCGGTGCCGACGATCCACCCCTGACGCGGCTTCCCCCGGCCGCGTGGCGAATGTCGGTAGAGAGACTGCCAGGAACGCGACTGTGCTCAATACAGCCTGCTGCGGAATGGCGGGCGCGTTCGGAGCGCTCGCCGAGAAATATGACCTGTCGGTCCAAGTCGCCCAGGATTTGATCGACAAGCTCGAGAATCAAGGCCGCGAGACACAGATCATCGCCTCAGGGACAAGTTGCCGGCATCAAATCCGCGATCTCACAAATATCCAGCCAAAAGCATATGGCCGAGGTACTCGCCGAAGCGCTGCTGTAGCCGTCGTGCGTCAGCTGCAATGTGGCAGAAGGGTTTCTGTTATTGACGATGGATAGCCACACCCTAGCCTCGACGCCCATGAATCCAGTAGTTGCGTCTGAGAAACTTAAGCGAACTGAGGTGTGGGCTGAGGATGATGGGTCAGTTCATTGGGCTGGCGCTTTCGCCGTCTATGGCGGCCATGGCGCCACCGCATCTTCCACGATCGTTTATGAGATCGAGCCGGGAAAACGGCTCGGCTGGCATACCGATGCCACCCAGGAGACGCAGTACATTATCGCCGGCACCGGTCCGGGCAGTGTTTTTGCCATTCCAACGCCGGTGAAACACGACCTGGTCAATGTCGGTAAGGAAACATTGCGCGCCGTCGCTTTCTTCGCCGCTGCGATGTTCACCCAAAACTTCGACAACGTGATGATGCCGCCGAAAAGCCACATCCTCGGCACTCCGAACCGAGAAGACTAGGCGCTTACTAAGCGCGACGGGGAAAGCGAATACCCGGGCGCCCGCACTCCGCAGCCAAACTGCACGCTACCCTTTCGGCTTTGGCGGTTCGCCCGGCTTTGCGGCTTCGCCTGGTTTGGGAGGTGCACCACCCGGTGCGCCGCCGAGAAGATCTTCTTCGGGAGCAGCAAGTATCTCCGGTTCGGTAAACGAATTGGGATGATTCGCGAGTTCCTTGCGCAACGCGGCAATCTGTTCAGCTGTCACCGGGCTAGCGTTGTTCCCCCACTCACTTCGCTCGTATGTGAGAACGTCGGCAATTTTTTGGTCAGTCAATGTTTTATCCCACGGTTGCATCACGGCCGCACCGAATTTCTGGCCCTTTACGGTGACTGGACCTGTCAAACCTTTGAGAACAATCATCGCCGGGCGCCGTGAGCCGCCGGTCGTAAATTCCGAACCGGCCAACGGCGGATACTGCCCTGCCACTCCGAGACCGTTCGCTTGATGACATGTCTGGCAATTGGCCGCAAAAACCTTCTTTCCGCGATCATGCGGCGAAAGTTCGGCCTCCGGTTGGGCGCCCTGCGGCCCGGTAACTTTTTTCATCGTGGGCATTTCACCGCCGTATGGATCAAGCGCTTCACCACTGAAATTTCCCGAGAAGCGGCCGAGATAAGCGCCGCCAAAAAATACTGCCAGTCCGTACACGGCGATCAACCAGATGGAAAGCGGTTCGCGACCAACACGCGGCTCGCGTTTCTCGCGCTGCACCGCAGCATGGACTTCGTGCACATCAGCGATTTCGCTGTAATCCATACCCTGGCCGGAAGGCGGCTCCGGTGGTGGAGTGTTCTCGTTCATTTTGCTGGTTGTCCTCCAGGCCCACGCGAAGGTGAAGCCGCTTGTGATGAGGCTGCTGACGCACCAGCCGACCTGACGTCCTTCAACGGATGCGATTGATTAAGCGCCATCATGTAGGCGACCAAACATCTTGCATCGAAGGTGGGAACGATTTCCCACCCCTCTGGTGGCACGTCCGAACCGGTGAGCTGCAAAGCGTCCGATGACCGCCCGGCACTGATGCGGCGGGCGCGATAGAGAAAACGATACGACGGCATGTTCGAATCAAGATTGATACTGCGCGGCGAATAAAGATGCACGTGATGCCAGGCAGCGGAATACATTGGTGGTAATCCCGCCGTTTGCTCAGGCCACGGTGGTCCTGCCCCAGGCGGTGATGCAGATGCAGCTGGACTTGTGCCCCCAGCCACTGCTGTTGCAGGAGACTTTGAAGGTGGAGAACTCGCCGGACCGGGGCTGGTTGGCGGTTTCGATGCAATAGCACCGGGCGATGTTGCCGCCGCGGCCGCAGGCGAGCTCGCGGGTGAAGGAGAGGCTGCAGCTGACGGCGGCGGACTGGCCGCCTTCGCCGAGGCTACGGCGCCCGGGGAGGCCGCCGCTGCTTGTGGCGCGGGACTTGCCCCGCCCGTGGGCGAAGGACTTTCCTCTTCCTTTGGCGCGCGTGCGCCGATGTTCGCCAGGTCCTGGCCCATGCGCATCTTCCCAAGTAAAGCAGGTCGCTCGAAAATGTAGTCCCGTGGCGCGCTGCGGCGGTCACCCCATTTTCGCTCGATATCGGCGCCCGAATACTCGGCGCGGACCTGTTGACTGTGGCAATAGTTGCAGCCGTTCGCGGCGTAAACGCGCGCGCCGCGCGTGACCATTCCCGATTGCGGCATTGGATAGATATCTGTGCCTTCCTCGTCAGATTGAGGATTGAGGTGTCCGATTTGCCAATTCGGGATCACAGTCAATCCCACCCAGGAGAACGCAAATGTCCCGAAGATTCCGAGAAAAAGAGGGGCGAGTCCTTTCATTAGTGCGCCACTTCGGCCCCCTCCGCTTCGACTGGATTAAGAAATGTGGGCACCGTCGATTTGCGACCCAGGCCGAAAAGCATCAATCCGAAGTGATACGCAAAGATGAAGTGCGACACCGTCAGCAAAATGCCGGATAGGCTGCGTCCGCGCAGGTAAGGCAACACCGATTCGACGCTTTCACTGAAAGCGAGCGAAGGATTCTCCATGCCCGTGCCTTGAGTAAGGCCGCCGGCGAGAAGCATCAGCGTCATCAGCCCAATTCCGTAGGCCGATGCCCAGAAATGCAGTTTGATCAACGACCCATAGCGCCACTCGCGTCCAATCAGTCGCGGCACGATGTAGTACATTGAGCCGAAAATCACCATCGTGAAAAATGCATAAAGGCCGAGATGTGAATACGCGATGCTCGCCTGCGTAAAGTTCACGTAGCGGGCAACGGAGCGCAGCGAAATCAGAACACCGACCAGACTAAAGACGGTATAAGACATCGCACCGAACACGGTAAAGCGAAGCGTCGGACTGTAGCGCATCAGTGGGAAATAGCCTTGCATGGTCATGTGATGATTGAGCCCAACGGTGGCGACGGGAATCAGCGTGAGGATTGTGGCCGCGATACTTGCAGTGACCATCCAGGCTGGGAACGGTCCATCGACGAGGCGCTGCATCCCGGTCCAACTGGAAAACAACGCGTAGCTCCAGAAACCGATCGTTGCCAAATGATAACTGTACACCGGCCGACCGATCACCTTGGGAATCATGTAATACGCGGTGCCGAGACCAATCGCGCCGAACCAGAGAAACAGCAGATTATTCGCGTACCACCAGCCAACAGCCGCCTGCAACACCCCCTGCACCGGGACGACGAAGAGCATTAACTGGCCAGCCGCGTACAGCCACGGGAACCAGAGAAACGCACCAAGTAAATACCATTGCGTAATGTAAATTTGTTCACCGCGCCGAAACCGAAACATCAACACGGCCCAAGAGGCAACGAGCGTGTAAGCGACAAAAAGAATGATGGCAGCGTAGCTGGGGAACTCGAGCCACTGATAACCGGTGCTATCGCCGAGGAGAATTCCGCACACGCCGAGGAAAACTCCCAGGTTCCAAAATCCAGCGCCCGCAACCAAGAGCAGCGGATAACGCAGGACTGTGCGGCACAATCTGGCCATCAGCCAGATCGCCGTGCCCATGCCAGCCATGGACGCCCAGCCGTACACCATCACATTCATGTGGACAGGGCGCACGCGTCCCCAGGTGAGGAAACTGATGTCAGAAAGCAAATCCGGTGTGTGCAGCTTGAATGAAACGAAACCAGCGAGCAGCGTGCCGAGGATCAGCCACGCCATCGCCGAAGTGTAAAAGATCAACACCGGGACGCGTGTTGAGGCGTCGATCAGGGCGCGTTCAAATTGCTCCGTGTCACCTGCGGCAGCGGAAATAGCCGGTTCTTTTAGTGGAATTCCGGTGGCGTTCATGGGCTTTTGGCAGGGCTTGGTGACGTTGGCGCGTGGGAAGCGGCCGGCGATGGCGATGCCTGGGCTGCCGGTGAAGGCTGCGGACTAGAGACCGCCGCTCCTTGAGGTGCAGCAGGCGCAGCCGCTTGAGGTGATGCTTGTGCGCCGCCGGGTTTCGGAGACGTAGCAGGGGCCGGGGAAGTGGCACTCGCTGGAGCGCTTGCAGTTGCTTGCGCCTCGGGCGTAGCGATCGGACCTGCCGGCGCCGGCTTTTGCTTCGCCAGCTCGGCAACTGTCAATTCCATGGCAGGCTCAATCGGGATGCGAGCGACGCCTTTGTTTTTGTCGATCCAACCATAAGTGGTCAAAGCCTTGTCGGCTTCCTCGCGCACAGTCTTCAAATTCCCCACGCGCTTTTTCGCCCGGGCTTCTTCGTAATCGCTTCCACGCGGCGCCGGCCCAATGATCGCGAGCACGATCACACCAAAAAGCGCAAAGAGAAGCACGATCCCGAACCAGGCCGACAACGGAGTGCGTCCATGGGCAACTTGACGAAGTGATTCGGTATCAGCCATATCAGTTCACCAGGTTCAAAGATTCAATCAGGCGCGGATCGCGGACTGGAAAGAGAGAAGTCCGAGGCACAATTCGCAGATAAACAAAACCGAGCGTGGCGCCGATGGCGATGAGGGAAAGCAAATCCCAGATGCTGAGGTGCACCCCTGTGCCGTGTAACGCGGGCAGGACAATGATGTACATGTCCAGCATTTGCATGAAGAGAATCCATCCCGCGACCCAGCAAAGGTGCCGCGGCTCCTTTTTGATCGATTGCAAGAGGAGAATCCCAAAACAGATAAAGAAGCGTCCTACTACGAGCAGCATGCTCAGCGCCCACCACGATTCAGTGTTTCGGGTGATAAAAAATTGCGTCTCCTCCGGTATGTTCGCGTACCAGATAAGCATGTACTGGCCAAAACCGATGTAGGCCCAGAAAATACAGAAGGCGAGCATCCATTTTCCCATGGTGTGGTAATGCTCAAGGGTGATGATGTCCTTCAAATATCCAGCCCGCCGTAATGCTGTGATGACCAGGACGAGCAGCGACATCGAGCTCCCTGCCGCGCCCGCGAAGATGTACACGCCAAACATCGTGGAGAACCAGTGATAGTTCAGGCTCATCAGCCAATCGAATGCGCCAAAGGTGAGACAAAGCGCGAACATTGGCAGGCTGATAAACGCGACTTTGCGCATCAAGATGGTGAACCGTGGATTTCCATCCTTGTCCTGTTTCACCGATAAGCGGCGCAAAACGAGCGATGCACAAAGGAAAAAGCCCAGAAACACGACCGCGCGGACTAGAAAGAACGACCAATTGAGATAGGCACGCTTCGCATCAAGCGCATGTTCGACACCGGGCGGGATGTCCATCCAGGAATACAGATGGCGCCGCAGGAGAAGGATCGGCACAAAAAGAATCGCCAGCACCACCAGTAACACCGCAATGTTTTCCAACTGGCGCCGCACCACCACCGACCAGTCAGCGTCCGTGGCGTGATGCACAATCGTCCAGAAAAAGCAGCCGGCGCACAGCGTGAAGAAAAATGCAAAAGCAAACAGCCACGAATAGCTGAATTGATGCGGATTTAGAAATGCGCCGACGACGCAAAGCGCCAGCGCCACAATGGCAATCAATCCCAGGAGCGAGGAGAGGCCTGCAAAGCGGTTGCTCTCGAAATATTCGCCTTCCGGTGTTGGGACAGTGTGGGAACGCTCGCTCATTGTTTCTCCAGTTCTGCGCGCCGGTCCTCAGGAACATCGGCTGTCGTTGCGTTTTGGCTGCGCTGTAACGCGCGCAGGTACGCGATGATCGCCCAGCGATCGGGCACGATAATGTTTGGCCCGTAGGCCATCATTGTGTTTTTGCCATTCGTAATCGTGTTGAAAATCTCGCCATCGGACATCTTGCGGATTCGTTCATCCTGAAGCGTAACGACAGTCGCGAGCCCGTATTGCTTTGTGATCCCGTTACCTGCTGCAGTAGCGCCGTGACACATCGCGCAGGTTATGTTGAAACGCTGTTGTCCGCGCTCCATCAGCTCGCGCGAAACCGGAACCGGAATGCCTGTTCCCCAGTGATCGCCCATTTTGCCAGTGTTGTAGTAATCAGTGCCGCCACCAAAATCAGCGCGCGGATGAGACCATGGACCCACATCGGGCTCCGCTTGTTGGGTTGACCCCGGCTTTGGCATCTCGTAGCCAATCGGCACAGTGCCAGCGACCGGCAGACGTGGTCCGCGCCCGTCGGCAAAAAGACCAAGCGGTGCTTGTGCACGAACCTTCATCTGTCGCACCATATCGGGGAAAACCTCAGTCGGCGGGGCGGTGCTCTTCTGTCCACGAAATCCAAAGACCGCGAGGATCGCGATTCCGCACAGAATAAAAATCACCAGAAAGCCGCGCAACATATTCAGTCCTCGTGCACAATGGTGATGTGTTCGCCTCCGGTTCTTTCCAATAATTCGCGCACACCGTTTTCGGTGAACCGTGGATCGTGCGACTCGATCGCGAGGAAAAATCCGTCGTTGCTTACACGGATAAACCGTTCCCAATTGAACATTGGGTGGTACCAGCGGGGCAATCCGTTCATGCCAAGCATCGAGAAGAATGCGGCGAACGCTCCGAAAAGGACTGTCAGTTCAAACATGATTGGGAAAAACGCCGGAACCGTCCAGAAGTTCCAAGGCTTACCGTGCACATCGAGCTGATAGAGAATCGATGACGGACCAAATTCGACGACAGCGGCAGTAAGCAAACCGGTGACGCCGCCGAACAAAACCCAACCGCTCAGCCAGGATTTTCCCAGCCCCATCGCCTCGTCCATTCCGTGGATTGGAAACGGGGAATAAACGTCCCAGCGTTTGAAGCCAGCATCACGGACATGTTTGGCTGCTTCGTAAAGGGCGGCCGCGCTGGGATATTCCGCAGCCATTGCGTACACCTTGTGGCCGGCAGGAGTCCTCATCATCGTGTGCGCTCCTTTCCTCCGGGAGATACGGATTGAACCCCGGGTAGTGTGCCGTAATGCGGGTCCGCCTCCGGCACTGCAGTCTTTACTTCCGACATGGCAATCATCGGCAGGAACCGAATGAATAACAGGAAAAGCGAAGTGAAAATCCCGATTGTGCCGATGTAGGTCCAGATATCCACCCAGGTTGGATGAAATACTCTCCAGGACGATGGCAGGAAATCGCGGACCAAACCACCGGCAATAATGATGAAGCGCTCAAACCACATGCCCGCGTTCACGCACATGCAGACGAAAAAGACGACAAACACATTCCGGCGGCACCACGAGAACCAGAAAAGTTGCGGGGAAAGGCAATTGCAGAAAAGCATGCCAAACCACCAGTACCACCAGTAGGGACCGAAGATGCGGTTCCAAAAGGCGAACTTTTCGTAGGAATTGCCGCTATACCAGGCGACGAAAAACTCCATCGTATAGGCGTAGGCGACGAATGAGCCGGTTAACAAAATGATCTTTGCCATTTTGTCGACGTGCTGGGGAGTAATCACATCGTGCAGTTTGAATATGGCACGCGCCGGCAGGAGAAGGGTCAGCACCATCGCGAACCCGCCGAAGATCGCGCCAGCAACGAAATAGGGCGGAAAGATTGTGGTGTGCCAGGTCGGTATAAGCGTCGAAGCGAAGTCGAATGATACCACGCTGTGCACCGAGAGGACCAGCGGAGTAGAAAGGCCGGCCAAAAGCAGGTATGCCATCTCGTAATGGCGCCAGTTGCGATTGGATCCGCGCCAGCCGCACGCGAAAATTCCAAAAAGAAACTTTCTGACCTTTGTGGTTGCCCGATCGCGCAACGTCGCCAAATCCGGAATCAACCCGGTGTACCAAAACAGGACCGAGACAGTAAAATAGGTCGAGACCGCAAACACGTCCCACATCAGCGCGCTGCGGAAATTTTGCCAGATCCCCCAGTTGTTAGGCATAGGCGCCATATACCACGCCATCCAGAACCGGCCGACGTGGATACCTGGGAAAATCGCCGCGCAAATCACCGCAAACAGCGTCATCGCTTCCGCGGAACGATTGATGGAAGTACGCCATTTTTGGTGCAGCAAGAACAAGATCGCGGAGATCAGTGTGCCGGCATGTCCGATACCGATCCAGAAAACGAAATTGGTAATGTCCCAGGCCCAGCCGACGGGGATCTGATTTCCCCATGTGCCGACGCCGGTGGAAATCTGATATCCAATACAAAAAAGTCCGAAAGTCGCGGCGCTTGAAGTGATGGCGAAGGCCACCCACCACCAGCGCGGCGCGGGTTGTTCCACCACTCCGGAGATCCGTTCCGTCAACCAGCTAAAGTTGCGCCGGTGCAGCACAAGCGGTACGCGCGTGAGCTCCTGCTCCGCTTCTTTGATCGTCTCTGGTGCTGTTGGTGCTCCGTCCATGCTTTATGGAAGATCGACCTGCGGCCTGCGCGCAGACAAAATGTCTATGTTCCTGTTCCTCATTCCGGCAATTTCTCCTCAAAACTTGCGATCCCGATGTTTTGCGCGTCAGGCATCTTCGGGTTTGGATTGCGAATGCGCGCGAGATAACTGACTCGTGGGACGACGTTCAAATAATCGAGAATTCGGTAGTTCCGATCCTGCTGTTTCATTTTTGACACACGGCTTTCCGGATCCTTGATATTGCCAAAGACAATCGCTTCGGTGGGACACGCTTGCGCACAGGCCGAGGTGAAAGAATCGCGCGGGATTCTCGTCTCTGGCGAAGCGCCCGCGCGCGCGAGCGCCGCGATCTTTGCCTCCTCGATCCGTTGCACACAGAAGGTGCATTTCTCCATCACGCCGCGCATCCGCACCGTCACGTTAGGATTTTTCTGCATCTTGATCGTGTCCGGCGCGCCCTTGGTGGTCAGCGGCGCGAAATATTCTTCGTAGATGTTGAATGCGCCGACGACTTTTCTCTTGCCGACGGGTCGCTGATTGTAATCGAAGAAATTGAATCGGCGCACCTTGTACGGGCAGTTGTTCGAGCAAAATCGCGTGCCAATGCAGCGGTTGTAAGCCATGACGTTGAGACCATCCTCGCTGTGAACGGTCGCGTTCACCGGGCAAACCGTTTCGCACGGCGCGTTCTCGCAATGCTGGCACGGCATCGGTTGGTGAACGATTTCGGGATTGTCAGGCCATTCGCCGCGGTCCTGGTTGTACGGTTTGCGGCTGGCGTAATAGCGATCAATCCGGAGCCAGTGCATGATTCGACCATGCGACACCTGTAGTTTGCCGACGACCGGAACATTGTTTTCGGCCTGACAGGCGATCACACACGCATTGCACCCAGTACACACGTTCAAATCGATACTCATTCCCCACTGCTGCGGTGCCTTCAGCGGCGGATGCGTGTAGATGCTGGGCGGCGGATGCGGCAGTTCTTCCTCTCCCGGAATTTTTTTCGCGAACTCATTATTTGCTCGGTAGCCTTCCAACGTCGCCTCGCGCACAAGACCGCGGCCCTCGATGCTGAATTGCTCCTGTGTAATCGAGAACGGATAGGTGCGACCAACTTTTGTCACCTGCACGCTTTCAACCCCTTTCCCGCCAGCGGCGACAAAATACGGATTTGCCGCCGTTCGTAGAAAGTAGCCGTTGAAACCGGACTGCTCCGCAATGCCCGGTCTTTCTTTCAGCGCGCCACCCGCGTATGGCAGCCCGTCGAACTGCGGCATTTTTCGCCCGTAACCGAGCGGGATCGAAACGGAATTGTCGGCGTGACCAGGAGACACGAGCGCCGCGATGACCAGCTCGCGTTTGACCGGCTGGCCGCCGGCACTCTTTTCGTTAATTGCGATCTGTATCAAATCTCCAGTCAGCACACCGAGCTTCTTCGCATAAGCAGGACTAATCAGTGCTGCGTTATCCCAGGTAAGCTTGGTTATGGGATCAGGTAATTCTTGGAGCCAGCCGTTGTTAGCATAGCGGCCGTCGTCCATCGAATAACTGGCGGTTAGCACAATCTCGGGAGAATCTGGCGTGGGAGCTGGCGGCAATGTCCACGAACTTTGATTCTGTTGGCCACCTGCATTCGCACTGAACGACGAAGAGCGATCACGCGGCTGAACGTGTGTCGCAAAACCGTCGTGAAGGAAACGCGACCACGCAGTTTGAAAATCGCCTGGCGGGTTCGTAGAGCGAAAAGTTTCCTGGACGAGCTCCGGCCCTTCGATTTTCGGGCCGCCGAGCAGCGCGTTGAGCAATTCGATTTCCGAGAGACCACCGAAAATAGGCAAAATCATCGGTTGGATCGACAAGTGATCGCCGTCGGCAGTCAGCGCGTCTCCCCATGATTCAAGGTAATGCGCAGCAGGAACGTGCCATTGGCTTAACGCTGATGTGGCGTCCTCGTGATACCCGAGCCGCACAATCTCGGGTACGCGTTTTTGCAGCTCAGCCCAATCGAGCGGCAGATTTTTTTGCTTGTCCTCCGCAAGGCCACGCGGCGCGTTATACACCGGATCGCCCCCGAGAATGAAAAGGTGTTTGATCCGCCCGGCGTTAATTTCCGCTGCGAGCTGAGCAATCTCGATTGTTCGCGAATTGCGCGGCATTTGGCGAACAACCAATGTCTGACCGAGGTTTTTGAGGGCTGCATTGATCGCGTACACGAGCAATTGCACGGCAACCGGCTGGGATGGACCAGCCAGCACAAGGCTCGCTCCAGGTTTTGCCATCAGGTCGTTTGCCAACCCGGTTATCCATTGCTCATCGAATATGTCACCACCGAATGCCGCAGGGCTCTGGACATTTCCCATCACCGATCGAATGCCCGAGTCGTTTGTTCCCGCGAGAATTTTAGCTGCAAGAGCTTGCGTTATCGCAGCGATCTGGCTGGCCGGACAGCGTAGCCGATGGTCCGCCATCGCGCCCGTGAGTGTGAACCGATTTTCCACGACATAAAGCCGGTTCATGCTGTCCTTGGGTGTACTGACGCGGCGACGAGAGGTAAATGCGCGCACTGACGCGAGATCGCCCTGGCCGCAGTCGAGAAAATCGCTGTCCAATGCAAGAACGATATCGGCGCGATCGAATCTGGGAATCGCGCGCGCACCAGCGCCGAACGCAGCTTCCACGGCCGAACTCATTTCCTGATCCAGGAGCGGCTCATACACACACCAGCGCATACCGGGGAGATTTTTTTCCAACTCTCCCCGCAAACGCTCGCGCGTGGGGGAATTCGTTTCCTGCACAAGAAACGCCAACCCATCGCCGTGACTGCTGAGAAGCTTATTACGAAGTTCTCCTACGTAGGCCTCGAAATCTTCGCGCTTGCTTGTTTTCCCATTGCGAACAAATCGTTTCGAGCGGGTCGGGTCGTAAAGGTCGAGAACTGAAGCCTGAACGAAAGTGTCCGTAGCCCCAGCGGTCGCAGGGTACAGCGGGTTGCCTTCGAGTTTAATGGGACGCCCGTCTACGGTGGTGGCGACAAGCGGAATCGCGCCGTTGCGCCGCGGCATCGCGGTTGCGTAGTACAGAAATTTTCCGGGAATTGTCCATTCAACGTTCTTTGTGAACGGAACGAGGTGCAGCTCCGGCCTTCGACAACTCGTTAGGCCAACCCCTGCCAGCGCCATGGATGCTCCCATCAATTTCAGGAAATCGCGTCGCGACCATTCGTCGCCGTTCAGCTCGGATATGCCCTGTGGGAATTCGCGTTCCAGCCACTGTCGGAATTCGGGCGAATCGCTGTATTCGCCCAGGCTGCGCCAGTAATGCTTGCCGGTTGGCGGCTCCGGTGGATGCTGGAATACGCGTTTCATCGGTGGCACCCCTGACAGTTCGTTGGCGGATTGACGTTCCAGTGCTCTTTCAACGTCCGGCCGATCTCTGCCTGGCTAAGTTTCTGCTTCTTCGAAAAATCCTCGCCCGCATCCTGCGGCTGTCCGTACTTGGCAACAAATTCCGCCGGTTTCACATCGTCCGGTTTCCAATCGAGATTGAAAACCTGATCTTCCGGCCGCAGAAAATTCTCGGGGTGGCGATGGCATTCGAGGCACCACGCCATGCTGTGCGGCTTGGCCAGATACACCGTCGACATATGATTGACGGGGCCGTGGCAACTGAAACAACTAATGCCGCGGTTCACGTGCGCGGCGTGATTGTAATAAACGTAATCGACGGTGCGATAGATCCACACCCACTCCACCGGGTTACCCGTTTTCCAGCTCGCCCGCACCGGCTCCAGTTTCGGATTATCTTTTTGCACCTGTGTATGGCAATTCATGCAGGTCTGGGTGTTCGGCACATTCGAGTGGGCCGCCATTTCCACAAAGCTGTGGCAATACCGGCAATCCATTCCCAATTGCGAGACGTGGATGTCATGCGGAAAGGGCACCGGCTGGATCGGTTCGTAGCCAATCTTTGTGTACTTTGGCGTCGCATAATACCAGGTCGCTGCGGTCAATCCACAGACCGCAATGATGCCGCAAATCACCAGTTTAAGCGGTATCCAGTTGGTCCAGCGTGGAAAGAAGTTGGCCATGGAATATCAGGCAAAAGCGGGTCCGCTGGACATCACCAGCCACCACAACGAATCAATCTTGAAATCGGAATGCGCTGTGTTCAGACGGTGCAAAAGGGTTAAGGTTTCTTCGCCTGAGGGGAAACCAAGATTCTATAAATCTGTTTGGCGGTAGTAAAATAAAATTCATCATTCAATTTCATGCCGCAAAAAGCGTGCGCCTGTCCGATACAGAAAAGCGAACAATTGGCAAAACTGATGACGACAAAACTTCGGCGGCACGTCAAGCCTGGAAGCGCGACATTTGATTCTACAGGGGAAGTTGTCAGCATCATTGCTGCAGCATTTAGTAAGACGCCCTGTGAATTCGAGACGAAAACGACTGGTTTTCTTTCTGGCTGGATTTTTCATTGTCGGAATGGCACGCGCTGAAGATGTCGATCTTCTCCTCACGAATGGGAACGTTTACACCGTCGCGGAGAGGCAACCGAAGGCCGAAGCGGTCGCGGTAAAGACCAACCGAATCGTCTTCGTTGGCTCAAACGAAGACGCGAAGAAATTTCATGCTGCGAAGATTATGGATCTTGGCGGTCGCACAGTCGTGCCTGGCTTCACCGATTCGCATTGCCATATTTTCGGGATCGGCGAGCGCGAAATGCGATTGAACCTGGAAGGCATAAATTCGCTTGAAGACTTTCTGGCCAGGGTGAAAGGACGCGTCGACAAAACGGGCTCCGGCAAATGGATCACTGAACGCGGCTGGATCGAAACGTTTTGGAA
>JAALOD010000004.1:0-37433 GCA_013372845.1 Candidatus Udaeobacter sp. | reverse complement strand
GATCATCATTTCACCCAGCGTACGATCAAAGTGCTGTTCGACGGCGCCCTCGGCTCTCGCGGCGCGGCTCTGTTGAAGCCGTACAGCGACGCGCCCGATACGTCCGGTTTTCTAAGAGAGAAACCCGAAGACCTTCGGCCGATGTTTGAAGAAGCGCTTCGACGCGGCATCCAGGTTGAAACGCACGCGATCGGCGACCGCGCTAACCGACTCATTCTCGATCTTTACGAGCAGGCGTTCCAAGCCGTGCCGGCCAACGAACGACAAATTCGCGAACCGCGCTGGCGAATCGAGCACGCTCAGATTGTCGATCCAGCCGATATTCCGCGGTTCGCCAAACTTGGTGTAATCCCGTCAATGCAGCCATCGCATGCGATCAACGATCTGTTTTTCGCTCCGGCTCGACTTGGGATGGATCGTCTTGTCGGCGCGTATGCGTGGCAAAGCTTCCGGAAGAGCGGCTGTATCATTGCAGGCGGTTCCGACGCGCCAGTCGAACGCGGCGAACCGATGATCGAATTTTACGCCGCCGTCGCCCGCAAAAGCATCAAGGGCAAGTCAGGCGAAGGCTGGCATCCCGAGCAAGCCGTCTCGCGTGCGGACGCGCTGAAAATGTTTACGACCTGGCCAGCGTACGCCGCATTCGAAGAAAAGGATAAAGGCTCAATCGAAGTCGGCAAGCTTGCCGATTTCACTGTCCTGTCACGAGACATTATGAAAATTCCTGAAACGGAAATTCTTGAAACGCAGAACGAAATGACAGTGATTGGCGGTGAAATTATTTACTCGCGCTGAGTACACCGGAAATCTTAACTTTTTATGAACCACAAACACGCGCATCAGCTTCTGAGATCGAGTCATCCTCGAATGGCCGAGTTGATTGCACGCTCGCGTCGCTACAACATCACGCCGGCGGTTTCAATTCGGCCATTCGACGCGCTTGCAGAATCGATCGCTTACCAGCAACTGAGCGGCAAGGCCGCTGCCACTATTTTTGGCCGGGTCCGCGCTCTCTATCCGAAAAGAAAATGGCTGGATCCCGAACAACTTCTCGCAACGCCGGATGAAAAACTTCGCGCCGCTGGTCTTTCTCGCGCGAAAACTGCCGCGTTAAAAGACCTGGCGGCAAAAACAATCGATGGCACAGTGCCAGCTGGTCGCGCGCTCATCCGCATGAGCGACGATGAGATCATTACGCGTCTGACTGCGGTGCGCGGAATCGGCCGCTGGACAGTCGAGATGCTTCTCCTTTTCGATCTCGGCCGGCCGGATGTCTGGCCCGTTGATGATTACGGTGTGCGCAAAGGTTTCGCGAAAACTTTCGGACGCCGAAAACTTCCCACTCCAAAACAGCTCATGAAGTTCGGTGAAAAATGGCGTCCATACCGCTCAGTGGCCGCCTGGTATTTCTGGCGAGCGCTGGATACGCCGAACGAGTCACAAGGTTAAATGTTACAAGAGTTAAAAGGACTACCTTTGTAACCCTTGTAACCATTTAACCTTGTGCTTCCCTCTGCCTCTGATTAGAACGAGCGCATTATGGCGATGATTCATGTTAATCGGGGCGCAACAAGTTTGGGCGCATTTTCCGAAGAGGAAGTTCGCGAAGGTCTGCGCACTGGCCGTTTCGTTGCCACGGACATCGGGTGGCGCGAAGGAATGGCAAACTGGCAGCCGCTTTCGCAGTTTACAGAGTTTGGGGCGGGGGCGCCTGGTGCGCCGCCTGCGCAGATCAGCGCAGCCGCGACCTCAGAAGCTGCCGCCCCGCGCAGCGGTCTGCCGTGGGAGCACCGGCAAGAGCGTGGCTTTTTCAACGCGTTCGTCGAAACCCTGGTGATGGTGCTCACAAAACCGGGCGAAGCATTCGCAGTGATGAAACGCGAAGGCGGTTTAGGCGAGCCGCTCATTTACGCGCTCATCGGTGGATGTCTTGGCGGCATCGTTTCGCTTCTATTCTCGATGGGACTGCAGTCCGTCGGTTTCTTCGCCGATCGTCACGATATGTTCGGTGCGATGGCCGGCATGGGCGCTGGTTCCGCCGCATTTATCGTTCTGATACCGTTGTTCGTCGTAATCGGACTGTTCATCGGCAGCGCGATCGTGCATCTCTGTTTGATGATCGTCGGTGGCGCGAATCAATCGTTTGAAACCACTTTCCGCGTTCTCGCTTTCTCTCAAGGTTCCGCCGGTCCTTTGCAGATGATCCCGATTTGTGGCGGACTGATCTCTGGCGTTTGGGCGCTCGTTTGCAGCTGCATCGGATTGGCGCGCGCGCATGATACCGACACCGGCCGCGCTGTTCTTGCCGTTTTCCTGCCGCTAATTGTTTGCTGCGGCGGCATGCTGCTCGTTGGGCTGATGCTCGGTGGATTGGGCGCTTGGAGCGCGTCACACCATTGACTTCCGGTCAAAATGCGACTTCGCGTCCGGCGCCTTTCCCCAGGTGAGATCGATCACGAGTTAATCTGGCTAAGCGTCTCGCTTGCATCGCTGGGTCTGGCGGCAACCTGGCTGACAATTGGTTTGCCATGGCCGCGCTGCATGTTTCATGAGATTACTAGTTTGCCATGCGTCACATGCGGCATGACGCGATGCGGGATTCAATTTTTTCACGCTCACTTCCTCACTGCATTGAAATGGAACCCTCTTGTGTTCACGGCACTCTGCGGTCTGACAGCCTTTGATCTCTACGCGTTTGCGACGCTCGCAACGCGCGGGCCGCGTTTGCGGATCTGTTTTTATAATCAAACGGCGAAAACATTTGTGCGCGGCGCGGTCATCTCGGCGCTGGTGTTAAACTGGATTTATCTGCTGATGCACTGGCGCAATTTTTGAATTGTAGGGCGTTTCCACCAAGCGCCAGGCGTCTGACACAGACGTCCTAGAGTGCCAGGCAATCATAATTTTCTTCGTGCACTTCTTGTGCTTCGTGGTTGAACTTCTGGCACCATGCGAATTCTGGTCACTGGCGGGGCGGGTTTCATCGGCTCCCATCTCCTTGAACGATTGCTCGCGGCCGGGCATATGGTCGCCATCCTCGATGACTTTAACGATTTTTACGATCCGCGAATCAAGCATGCAAACATCGCCGGTTTCGCCAAAGATGTGGCCGTTCACCGCGTCGACCTCCGAGATGACACGTCAGTGCGGAATCTGTTTCATCGCGAAAAATTTGAGGTGATTGTGCATTTGGCCGCTCGCGCTGGCGTTCGACCATCAATTCAGCATCCACAGCTGTACTACGACACCAATGTCACTGGCACATTGCATTTGCTCGAAGCCGCGCGTGTGACGGGCGTTAAAAAATTTATCTTTGCCTCCAGCTCGTCGGTTTACGGCGCCTCAAAGATCGTGCCCTTTTCTGAAGATCAACATCTGACTCAGACGCTCAGTCCTTATGCCGCGACGAAAATTGCCGGTGAATTTCTTTGCTCGACGTACTCACACCTTTATCAGTTGCGCGTAGTGGCGCTCCGTTATTTCACTGTGTACGGTCCGCGGCAACGGCCCGATCTGGCGATTCATCAATTCACCCGGCGCATTCAAGCAGGGCAGCCAATCGAGCAATTTGGCGACGGCACCACACGCCGCGATTATACTTACATTGATGATGTAATTCAGGGAACGATGGCCGCGCTCCAGTACGAAGGGCCGCGGTTCGATATCTTTAACTTGGGTGAGAGCGAGACGATTCGGTTGAAAGACTTGATCGTTGCAATCGAAAACGCGCTCGGGAAAAAAGCGAAAATTAACCAGTTGCCGGAGCAACCAGGCGACATGCCCCTGACTTGCGCGGATATTTCCAAAGCGAGAAAACTGCTCGGTTACAATCCAACCACCAAGTTCGGCCAAGGTCTGTCGAAATTCGTCGATTGGTTTCTGAAGCCCACGAAGTGAACGCCTCGTCATCGTGAACGAAGTGAAGGACCCCTCAATTGCGCGGATGATCACGCTGGATAGGTTGCGACTCACCACCAGCGAGTGCGAGGTCCCTCGCTCCGCTCGGGATGACGCGCGAAAGATTATTGGGTTGCGATGAATTCGTTCACCGATTGATGTCCATGGACGCTCTGCCATTCGATCAACGCGCCTGTTTTATCGCGGGCCAGGCGAAATCGGGCACCACGCTTTTGGTGGCGTTGCTGGATAATCATCTGGAGTTACTCGTGTTGCCGGAAGAAACTGCGTATTTCCCTACCGTTCTTACGAAATATGCGTCGCGCGGTCGTCGCGCGCAGTTTGATTATCTGACCAAACAATCGCTGTCGAATGTGCTCTTCGGCGGGCCATGCAAATGGGGTAAACGAAGCTATGCGACGTTTCCGAGCGAGAAATTTCTGGAGACGTTCGGGCGGGCGGCATTCGATTCTGCCAACGCGCAGGAAGATCTGCTCGTGCTAATGGTCAAAGCGTACGCGGCAACGCTGGAACGTCCGCTCGACTCCATCGGGCGGTGGGTGGAAAAAACCCCGGCTAATCGCAATCACATTTCAGAAATTCTGCGGCGTTTTCCGCACGCGAAAATTCTCGTCACAATGCGCGATCCGCGTGCCATTCTTGCAGCGCAAATCGCGCTGGAGAAAACAAGGCAAACAGGAAGGTTTTCAACTTATTACGTGATCGCCCACTGGCTGGTCGCCGCCGCACTGGCGCGGCGTGTGCGCGATGGTGAAATTCCGGGTTTTGTAGTGCCGTATGAGCAATTGGTCTGCGAACCGGCCAGGACAATGGAAAAGGTTTGCGCCTACCTCGAGATCAATTTCGATCCGGAAACGGTGCTTACACCGACAAAGGTGGGCCGGTTTTGGAGCGGTAACTCAGCGGCGCGCATCAACTTTTCACAGATCAGTCCAGAACCGGCAACGCGCTGGCAGCGGGAACTGTCCGAAGACGAAATCGGATGGGTAGAATGGCACTGCCGCGATCTCATGCCGGAATTCGGCTACGAGCCAAGACTACAAGGACGCGAGCTGCGATCATTTGTGCGTCCGATTCGCGGTGAACGCCCCCGGGAGTATGCGAAGTCGCGGCTCTACTCGATCCGCGACGCAATGTCGAAATCCAAATGACGAATGCTTGAAGGAACATGAAAGAGATATCGATCTCGCTGGGCAAATTTCGTAATTCGTCATTCCTTTGGCATTCGACATTCGTGCTTCGTCATTTCTAATCCCCGCTTGCAAACCCGCCCGAAGCAGGCCATAATCCCGCGAGATGTCGGGATTCTTGTTCGGTTTTCCGAGCCTCCGTTTTCTACGACGATTCAGATTTTTCGATACCACGGTGCGGAGTTTTGCGCCTTGGCTGCTTCGTTGGTTGAGTTCGCAGGCTCGCGCAGTAAGACAAGTCCAATCCCGGCTCGACGAGGCGGAGTTTCCAACGGCGTCGCAGAGTGCCTTGTTTGAATGGGCTCTGGATGATTGGCGCGCTGCGGACGGTGCATCGCTCGATGCGCTCCGCCAATTCAATAATTGGACTAAACGTAAGGATCAACATGAACTCTTATTCAACTGGGAGACGCCCGCCCCGCTCGCGCGGCGGCTCCCGACGCCGGGGCAGCGGCCACGCGCGTCGTCAGCGAGAAGAAGCGAAGGAGCAAAAAAAGACGTTCTGGCAGCGGATTGCCGCATTTTTTGGAAATGGCACAACGAAGGCGGAAGCAACCCCGCGCAATGGCGCGCAACCTTCGCGACCAGCACGCAAACCTGAACGGATTGAAGTTACTTCACCGCGCCTGTACGTCGGTAACTTGTCTTTCGACGCAACCGAGAGCGATCTGTTTGAATTGTTCAACGGAGTCGGACACGTTCAAAATGCGGAGGTCGTAAGCTATCGCCATAACCAGCGCTCAAAAGGGTTTGCCTTTGTGCAGATGCAAACCGTCGAGGAAGCGAGGCGCGCCGTGGAAGAATTGCACGATAAGGAATTTCTCGGCCGCAGGTTGGTAGTGAGCGGCGCCAAATCCGGCGAGCATCGCGCGCGCTGACAACCGGAATTATCTGATCGGGAGAGAACGCGCTTTGTGCGCGGCTCTCCCGATTTTTTTTGGATCAAATGAGTCATATCCATCAATGAGTGGCATTGGGCCACGACGGACTCGCATGGCCCGGCGTGCCCTATCTTTTAATCTCGAGATACGTTCGCGATAGCACGTCGTTCGTGCCAGGCTGGAGTTCCTCGATACGCATTTGTTTTAGAAACCAGCGGCCTTCTATTTTCTGAGCGGAGACGACTTCGAAACGCTTGGCCAGTTGAGCATCCCAATCGTAGCCCTCCATGCGCATCAGCGCGCCGCTCGCCTTGTCTATCCACAGCAGCAGATTGGAATACTGCGATTCGCGCGAGGGCGCGCGCAGTTGCAATTTCCAGCAATTGCGAGTGCGAACTTTTTCCTCGCCCAAGACGCGCGCGCTCGGCCAGTAGAGAAATTTAAATGCCAGGTCCTCATAGGTCACGCTGGTACCGCGAATTTCTTCCTTGAGCTTCGAGGCCGCAAATTGCTCGGTGCCGTCGCCGGTCACAAGATCAAGGCGCGAACTGTTTTCGCCGAGACGCAATTGTAGAACTTCATCGGGATTTGCGAATGCATAGCGAATCAGCGGTCCGTTTTGAACCAGGTGAAACGGAACCACCAAGTCATTTCGACGAAGTTGTCCCTGAAGATCGATTTGCTGTCGCGACTCCATCATGCGCACCGAGGCGAGAATGTCTTTGGCTGACGGTGGCGGTTCAGCGAAGAGTGACAACGCGGCCACTGTCAAACTAAGGACGAATGACGAACGTCGAATGTCGAAGGAATGACGAAACGGGAATAGCGAAAAGCGAGCCCCTAATCGTGCATTCGTCATTGGAGCATTCGAGCTTGTTTCGTCAGTCGTCATTCGTGCTTCGTCATTGTGCAGCATTTGTTAATTACAAGGTAGGGATTAAAGCTTAGGCGCCATCTATTTCATCGCGTGGACCAGTCTCTTTTTCATCTTATTAATCAACAATGGACCAGTCCCGCGCTCGACCTGTTCATGGCCGTCCTCAGCGATAGCGCGATTTGGGAACCGTTGTTCATCGCAATCGGAGTGAGCGCCCTTTTGCTTGGCGGATTTAGAGCGCGTGCGTTCGTCATCTGTCTGGTCTTGTCTCTGCTGATCACGACTCAGGTCACGGGTCTGTTAAAATCAGCCGTAGATCGCCATCGGCCCAAACACGTGGAGAATGTGCGGATGGTACAGTTGCAACGGACGCGTCCGGCGTTCCTGACTTTGTTTAAGAAACCGACCATTCGGTTTTCCGATTCGTCCGATCGCAACCGGTCGGGACCATCGTTTCCCTCGGGACACGTAACTACCAACAGCGTGATTGCTGTTTTTTGCACACTGTTTTATCGACGCGGCGGCTGGCTTTACTGGTTCGTCGCCTTAGCTGTTGGTTATTCGCGAATTTATCTGGGTGCACACTGGCCCAGCGATGTGATCGCGACGTTCTTTCTGGCAGGCGGCGAAGCATTGCTCTTGCTCGGCTTGTTTGAATTGATTTGGAGGAGCGCAGGCCGAAAATGGGCGCCGCAGGTTTTTGCGCGCCATCCAAGTTTGATTGCCAATCCCGGTGACAGGGTGCGATCAAAGTCTACGCCCCGTGGCGGCGGCACGGCGCAACACTCGGTATGAGCACAACGCGCGCGGTCTGGCTATTCGTTGCCGCTCTGACGGTGATTCGATTGTCGATGCTGGCAACGACCGATCTCGAATTTGATGAGGCGCATTACTGGATGTGGTCGGAACGTCTGGCTCCAGCCTATTTTAGCAAAGGGCCGGGCATCGCGTTTGCTATTCGCGCAAGTACTGCGGTTTTTGGAGCGAACGAATTCGGAGTGCGCTTTTTCAGTCCTTTGCTCGCGGCCGGAACGAGCCTGCTCTTGTTTTATCTCGCGCGCCGATTGTTCAATGCCAAGGCCGGTCTGTGGGTCGTCGTCGCGTTAAACGTTACGCCCATTTTTAACATTGGCGCTTTCCTGATGACGATTGATGCGTTGTCGATTTTTTTCTGGTTGGCAGCAATGTTCGCTTTCTGGCTTGCTTTGGAAAAAAGTCCGCAATTCTCCTGGTATTGGCCGTTGACCGGACTACTGATCGGCCTCGGGTTCCTCTCCAAATATACTAACGCGCTGGAGCTGGTTTCGATTGTGTTAGTGCTGGCCCTGGCGCCCCGGCTCAGGCACGAATTCAAGCGGTCCGGATTTTATCTATTGCTCGGCATGTTCGCTCTCTGCACGGTGCCGCCGATCGTATGGAATGCCCAACACGCGTGGATCACGCTGGCGCATCTGCAATCGCGCGGAGGCATCGAGCATGGCTTTGGTTTGCACCCTGTCGAAGTTCTTTCGTTTATTGGTGAACATTTTCTGGCTTATTCTCCATTCCTATTCCTGGCGTTAGCGTGGGGTGTCATTGGAAGCTGGCGGCGAGTGAATCAGCAATTCAAGGTTCTGTTCCTGATGTGGTTTGGGTTGCCCGTGTTTCTTTTCTATTTGCTTCTTTCCTTGAACAAGGCTGCGGCACCAAATTGGGATGGACTCGCCTTCGTCGGTTTTGGACTGCTGGCAGTTTATTATTGGCGGGACCGTCTCGAGACCAGTGCCATCCTACGGCTCGGCGCAGCCGTCGCGGTATTGATTGGGCTGACCATGAGTATGGTGGCGCTCAATACGGACTTACTGCGCGTGGTTGGATACAAGTTACAGCGAAGCGATCCCAGCAACCGGATGCGCGGTTGGAAAAACGCTACAGGGGCGCTGGAAACAATGCGCAATAATCTCGAAACGAAATTGGGCGAGAAACTTTTCCTTATTGCCGATGCCCGCGATCGCGCCTCGGAGATTTCGTTTTACCTCCGCAATAAACGCGCCGAGGGCCCGGGGCATCCGCCGGTTTACATTCCCGAGTCGCAGGACATGGTGAATCAATTCTCATTTTGGCCGCGCTACGATGAGTTTGTCGAGCTAAAGCCGGGTGCGCCCCGGCCAGAGGGCGAAGTTTATACTGAAGAAAACGGGGTCAATTTGTTCGTTGGGCGCGACGCGCTCTTCGTTCGAGACGGCGAGAAGCAGCGCGTGCCGCACAATATCAAAGCCGGCTTTCAATCAACGGAGCTCGTTGGCACGATTCAAGTATCGCGCTATGGAAAGCCACTGCGAACCTGGCAAGTGTTTCTCTGTCGGAGCTACCGCACACTTCCGTTATGAACGAGGTGACAATCTCTACGGCATTGTCTGTCGTCGTGCCGCTTTATAATGAGGAAGCGAACCTGCCGATTTTGCAGGACGAATTGCGCGCTGCGCTGAGCGGACTCGATTACGAAGTCATTTTGGTCGATGACGGATCAGTCGATCGCACGGTGGAGCGGATCGAAACTGCGCCGAATATTCGCCTGATTCGTTTCGAAAAAAATTCCGGGCAGAGCGCCGCTATTTACGCCGGTCTGACAGCGGCGCGCGGCGGGACTGTGGTTATCATTGACGGCGATTTGCAGAATGATCCCGCCGATATTCCGAAACTGCTCGCTGAAATTGCACGCGGTGCAGATCTTGTCTGCGGCTATCGCATCAAACGGCGGGACACCGTGGCCAAGCGGCTAACGAGCCGGATTGCGAACGCGGTGCGTAGCCGTTACACGAAGGACGGAGTGCGTGACACCGGTTGCACCCTTAAAGCAATGCAACGCGAATGCGTCAGTGCGCTGTTTCCATTCAAAGGCATGCATCGTTTCATTCCCGCGCTGGTCAAAGCGGCCGGCTATCGTCTGGTTGAAATTCCGGTGAACCATCGCCCGCGTCGCTTCGGCCAAAGCAAGTACGGCCTCGGCAACCGCGCCTTGCGCGCAACGATCGATATGTTCGGTGTACGCTGGTTGCTGTCCCGGCGATTGAATTACAAGATTCGCGAGAAGATGTGACAGAGGCGACACATGAGCAACGTGGCAAATCTCGCTTGTCAACTTAGGCGCTCCCGCTAAGGTTGCCCTCCCGTACCGGGACTCCGCATGTCGTTGGCCAATTTACTTTCTGTCGAGCAAATCATCCCCGAGATGAAAGCAACGGAGCGCTGGGCCGCCATCGTTGAACTGATCGATCTGCTCGTTAGCCTGGGCAAAATCAAAACGGAAGACCGCGATCTGATTCTCGCTTCGCTGAAACAGCGGGAAGAAACAATGAGCACAGGCATTGGATTCGGAATCGCCATTCCACATTGCTCTTCCGACCGGCTCGAGGAAGTAGTGGCCGCGTTCGGAAGATCGACAACGGGCATCGAATTTGATGCGCTCGACAACGCGCCGGTCAAGTTTGTCGTGCTTTTCATCGTCCCGAAAAATCAATTTCAAACGCATTTGCGCACGCTCGCCTCGATCGCAAAATTTCTGAACGATCGCTCTGTGCGCGAGAGCCTGGCCAGCGCAAAATCCGCTGACGAAATTTTGTCGATCTTTCGCGATCGTTCGTAAGCTGTAGTCGTCGACCTCTGGGCGACGCGACGCGTGGATGCAAAAATCTCGGCGACGCGCCTCGCAGAGCGAGCGCGGCTACAATTGACCTCTCTTACCGATGGAAACATTTCAATCACTTCTCGCAAAGAAGCTTTCCGACGCCCTGGCCGCCGCCGGCTTGCCGGACGCGGGCGAATTAACACCAGCAACCGACCAACGCTTCGGCGATTATCAGACAAATGCTGCTCTCGTGCTCGGAAAGCAGCGCGGCGAAAATCCGCGGGAACTCGCGGAGAAAATCATCGGGCATCTTAACGTTGGCGATCTTTGCGAACCGCCGGTAGTCGCAGGCCCGGGTTTCATCAATTTTACGTTGCGGCCTGGCGCCATTGCCGAAAAAACCGCCAGAATCCTGGGCGATGAAAGACTCGGCGTTGTGGAGACAGAATCGCCGCGGCGCATCGTGATTGATTTCGGATCGCCCAACGTGGCCAAACCGATGCATGTCGGTCACATCCGCAGCACCGTTCTGGGGGACGCGTTGGCGCGGATCGCAACGTTTCTTGGGCACGAAGTCATCCGCGACAATCATATCGGCGACTGGGGGACTCAATTTGGAATGGTCATTTACGGGTGGAAGAATCTCCTGGACCAGCGCGCACTTCAGCAGGATCCCCTGGCCGAGATTGTCCGGATTTACAAGGAGACGAACGCACTGGCGACCAGCGATCCCCAGGTTCGGGAAGCCTGCCGCCGGGAGCTGGTAAAACTGCAGGGCGGCGACAAGGAAAACATCGACATCTGGAACGAATGCGTCGCCTTTTCCATGCAGGACTTCGAGCACGTGTACGAATTGCTCGATATTCATTACGACATTCAGTGCGGCGAAAGTTTTTACAACGACCGCCTCCCAGGCGTAGTCGAACGCTTGCTCAAATCCGGGATTGCTGAGATCAGCGAGGGCGCCGTTGTTGTTTTCTTTCGCGATATTCCGGAGCTGGCTGACAAGCCATGCATCATCCGCAAACGCGACGGCGGATTCAATTACGCCACCACAGACATCGCGACCATCGATTATCGCCTCGACGACTTGAAAGCGGACAGCGTTTGGTACGTGGTCGGTGCTCCGCAGACCTTGCATTTCAAACAAATTTTCGAGATTGCACGGCAACAGGGTTATCGAGCGGATCTCCGACACATCACGTTTGGCAGCATCCTTGGGGAAGATCGCAAATTGATGAAAACACGTTCGGGCGAAAACGTGCCGTTGCGCGGGCTTCTCGAGGAAGCATGCAGGCGCGCGCGCAAGATTATCGATGAAAAAAATCCAGACCTGAGCGAGGCAGAAAAGATCGATGTCGCGCAGAAAATCGGGATTGGTGCAGTCAAATACGCTGATCTGTCACAGTACCGGATGACGGATTACGTTTTTTCATGGGAGAAAATGTTGTCCCTCCAGGGAAATACGGCTCCTTATTTGCAGAATGCGTATGTGCGAATTCGCTCGATTTTCCGTAAAGCAGGCGAGTCGTGGCATCGGCATCCTGCCGATGAACAGGTTGGCTGGAAGCCAATGCCACTACAGCTCGGCGATTCCGCCGAAATCAACCTTGCAAAACGCCTGTGTCAGTTCGCAGAGATCGTTCCACACGTATTGAACGATTTCCGTCCGAATATTCTGGCAAATTATCTCTTCGAAGTGGCGAACAGCTTCCATACCTTTTACGAAGCCTGTCCGGTCTTGAAATCGGAGGAACCGGTGCGCGGCTCGCGACTGGCTTTGTGCGATCTCACCGCGAAAGTCCTTTATCGCGGACTCGACTTGTTAGGCATCAAAGTGCCGGAAAAAATGTAGCAGCGTTTTGTCGTTCCGAGCGGAGTCGAGGAATCTCTGAAATTTCTTACTGTTTGACCAAGCCATCGAAGGAGAACATTGAGAGATGTCTCGACTTCGCTCGACATGACAAAGATCCCAACCTGCACCTACCGATTGCAATTCAATCGCTGGTTCACTTTTTCGCAGGCACGCGAGGTTGTCCCATACCTCGACGCGCTGGGAGTCAGCGACGTGTACGCATCGCCGTATTTTCAGGCGAACCCGGACAGTCTGCACGGCTACGACATCACCGACCATAACAAGCTCAACCCGGCGATCGGCTCACGCGAGGATTACGACGCCTGGATCGCGGAGTTGCATGCGCATTCGATGGGACAGGTACTCGATTTTGTCCCGAATCACGTGGGGATCGCGGAGCCGCTCAACGAATGGTGGATGGACGTGCTCGAAAATGGGCCGAGTTCGAGATTCGCGCCCTATTTCGATATCGACTGGCAGCCGCTGAAGTCTGATCTTCGCGATAAAGTTCTGCTGCCGATCTTGAGCGACCAATACGGGCGTGTTCTCGAGCGCGGCGAACTGCAAGTGCACTTTGAGGAGGGAACGTTTTATTTGCTCTACGGCGAGCGAAGACTGCCTATCGCTCCCGGAACGTATCGCTACGTTCTGGAAATCGCCTTGCGAAATCTCGCCGATCACAAGGAAGAGGACTTCTACGCGGAGCTGCAAAGTATCCTGACCGCGCTCGAATATTTGCCAAAACGTACCGAGACCGATCCAAAACGCATCGCGGAGCGGATTCGTGAAAAGGAAATCATCAAGCGACGTCTCGAACGTCGTTGCGCGGAAGCTCCGCAAGTCCAACAAGCAATTGAAAAGGCGCTGGCCCAGATTAACGGCGAGCCCGGCGACCCGCGCAGCTTTGATGCGCTGGATAAACTGCTCAATGCGCAGTCTTATCGGCTGGCGTTTTGGCGGGTCGCCGCCGAGGAAATTAATTACCGCCGCTTTTTTGATGTGAACGACCTGGCCGCAATTCGAGTGGAGTTGCCAAAGGTCTTTGACGCTATTCACCGGCTGACTCTGGAGTTGGTTAGCGCGGGCGCAGTGACAGGACTTCGCATCGATCATCCCGACGGGCTTTACCTGCCGCGCGAGTATTTTGAAAAACTTCAGCAGCGTTGCGCGAAAGCACTCGGGACCGCTTTGCCGAAAGACGGTCGCGCCATTTACATGATTGCTGAAAAAATTCTCACCGGCTCCGAAATGCTGCGCAAGGATTGGCGCGTGCACGGCACTACTGGGTACGATTTTGCGAACCAAGTGGCGCAGTTGCTTGTTGATTCCTCGACAGAAACGGCGATCACGAAAACGTTCCATCGCTTCATTAGTCACTCAGTGCCGTTTGGCCACCTGCTCTACGCAAAAAAACTGCAGGTCATGAAACTATCACTGGCCAATGACGTCGATGTGCTGGGCAATATGCTCGACCGGCTTTCCGAGCAAAACCGATGGTATCGCGATTTCACGCTCGAGGCACTCTCGCGCGCGGTGCGCGAGACCATCGCTTGTTTTCCGGTTTATCGAACGTACCTGGCGCCGGGGCAGCCCGTGACTGACGAAGACAGGCAGATTGTCGAGCACGCGATTGCCGCGGCCAAGCGTCGAAACCCCGCGATGGAAGAATCGATCTTCAATTTTCTCCGAGACGTGTTGCTCTTTCGTTTTCCGCCGAACCTCGATGCCAAAGCGCGCGCCGAGCACACCCATTTCGTTCTGAAGTTTCAGCAAGCTACGGGACCGATCATGGCCAAGGGTTTGGAGGACACCGTGTTCTACATTTACAACCGGCTAGCGGCGTTGAACGAAGTAGGCGGCGAGCCGCAACAGTTTGGGTTAAGCATTGAAGAATTTCACGAGCGGAATATCGATCGACAGCGCAATTGGCCGGCGACGTTGCTCGCCACTTCGACACATGACACTAAACGGAGTGAAGACGTGCGCGCGCGAATGGTTGTCATTTCCGAAATCCCGGAGCTCTGGCGGCGCTCATTGCAACGATGGCGTGTTGCTAATCGTCGCTGGAAGCGAACTATCAATGACGTCGAAGCACCGGACGCGAATGAAGAATACCTGTTTTATCAAACGTTGTTAGGGACGTGGCCGATGCAGGCCGATGGCGAACCAGAATCGACGCCAACGCCGGATTACATCGAACGGATTCAAGCGTACATGGCCAAGGCCCTCCACGAAGCGAAGATTAACACGAGCTGGATCCAGCCAAACGAAGATTGGGACGCAGCGATGCGCGATTTCGTTGCGAGAGTAATGGATCCATCACCGCGAAATAAATTTCTTCCAGTATTCATTCCGGTGGCAAAGGAGGCTGCGCGATTCGGCGCCGTTAATTCGCTTACCCAAACATTGCTTAAGCTGACTTTGCCGGGAGTGCCCGACATTTATCAAGGCAATGAGATTTGGGATTACAGTCTGGTCGATCCCGACAATCGGCGCCCGGTCGATTACAAGCAGCGTCGCGAAATGTTGGGATCGCTCGCAACAGCTCATCCCCGCGATCTTGTGCGCAACTGGGCTGATGGCCGCATCAAGATGCTTCTAACGCAGCGCGTCTTGCAATTTCGGCGCGAGCACGTCGAACTTTTCCAGCGGGGAGAATATCGAGCCCTGACGCCCAGCGGAGCACTCGCGGAATCCTGCGTTAGCTTTGCCCGCCAGCTTGGGGATCAATGGATTGTTGTCATTGCGCTTCGGCTTTCTTCTCGTGTCGGTTTTCCGCCGATTGCTGAGAGTTGGCAGGACACAACACTGGAAATTCCCGAAACGCTTTCGCTGGAGCACTCGCACGACCTCTTTACCTGTCGTCCTGTTCCTGTGCAGGATCGGCGCGTAAAACTTGCCGACGCATTGTCGGTCTTGCCGTTTGCTGTGATCACGAATCTGTAGCTAAAAGGCGTCTGACACAGACGTCCTACAAAATTTGCGACGATGATTGCAGGGCGTTTCTGTGAAACGCCAGTGCTACGGCGTACCGCGCGAATTTTTAAAAAGATCGACAAGCCACCGCGCAAAGTTGCCAAGATTTATCAGCAAATCCGCGCCAAACCCTGCAAACGTAATCTGTGGCGACGCCAGAATGAGCATCACGCTGAGCAGCAACAGGTTCATCAAATAGATCACAACGAGGGAGAAGAACGTGCCCTGATCGGTCAGGTCAGTCTGATTTTTCGGGATCATCCAGCACGTAAACGTGAAATGGAACGCCCATGTCGCTCCGATGACAGCGTAAAGCCATCGACCGTACGGCTGCGTGTTCACGAAAAGGCTGAGCCCGCCATAGATGGCGATTGCCAGAATGCTGTAGAGCGGAAAAAAATATGGCGCCAGCGCGATCCAGAAGTTGGCCTTGTTGGTAACCACATGCCCGCCGTCACGGCCAACGCGAAACCGGCTCACACGCCCACCCATTAGCCAAACCCAGAGCGCATGGGTCAATTCGTGTCCGAAGACATAAATGAGGATCGGACGCGGAAGACCGAAAAACGCGATCAGCCACAGAATTGCGCCCAATGAAAAAAACCAAAATTCTTCGCCCGCCCAAAAGCGCTGCGTCACGGTCGCCCGCGCGAAAGCGGTAAAAAATGTCTGACTGAAAATTGCACAGATCGGCAACAGGAAAATCGCAAAAACGAATTTCACCCAGCGCGTCGGCACTGTGAGAGGATCCGATACCGGAACGAGTGTCCGCGCCCGTGCGACGTTGCGCACAACTTTGCGGCTGCGTCTGGAATTGCGCTTCCCGCGATTGTTTGTCGATCTTTTCTTTCTTGCAGCCAAAGTGCCCGCAGATTACGCAGACGCTGCAGACTTGGGAAAGAGAGAAATTCCACCCGCTACTCTGGCGCTTGATCGTTAAAAACTGAGCAGGAGAAAGAGTAAGAGCACGAGCAAGAGTCCAGCGCTAGATTCGCCTTAACGCGATCATGCGCGGCCCATGTAGGCGCCGGTGCGGGTGTCGATCTTGATCGTTTCGCCTTCCTTGATGAAGAGCGGGACGTTGATGGTCTTCCCAGTCTCGAGCGTCGCCGGCTTGGTCACATTGCTCGCCGTGTCGCCGCGCAATCCCTCCGCGGATTCGGTCACCTTCAGACTCACCGAGGCGGGCAGTTCGACCTGCACCGGCTTGCCCCCTGCGTAGAGGACTTGCACGGAAAGATTTTCCACCAGGTAATCTTTGGCGTCGCCGATCAGATTATCCTGCAGAGTGATGGTGTCGTACGTCTCGGGATCCATGAAATGGTACCCGTTGCGGTCCTTGTAACTGAATTCGAGTTGCTTTCGCTCAATCTCGACCAACTCCACCTTGTCGGTTGAACCGAAGCGGACGTCAGCGCTTTTGCCGGTGTTGATGTAGCGGATGATCGCCTGGACGAAAGCGCGCAAATTTCCGGGTGTGCGATGATGAACTTCGAGCACAATTGCGGCGTTGCCATTGTATTTTATGGCCATTCCTCTGCGAAGATCGTTGGCTGCAGGCATGGTGAATGAGGTGATTCGTTAAAAAGTTAAAAGGTTACAAGACTACAGTTGAAACCTAAATGGGGGACGCCGAGTTTACACGCGCTGGGTAAGTTTGCAATTGTAGGGCAGGCGCATCGCCTGCCGCGCCAACGGACGCGGTTGCCCTACAGTAGCTTTAGCCGCGTCAGATCCTGCGAATCAACAATGCCGACCGGCACGCTGTCATCATCGACGACGACCAGGTCGTCGATGCGGTGGCGTTCGAGGAGATTAAGAACCTCAACGGCAAGTTTATCTTTATGCACCGTCACAGGATTCAATGTCATTAGATCCGCGACCAGTCGTTCGCCGATCTTTGAATCGAATTGAAAATGCCGCACGAAATCGCCATGGGTAAAAATACCGAGTAATTTCTGATTTTCGTCGGTTACAACGGCAGCGCCAGCACGCACGCCAGTCATAGTCTTTAGCACGTCACGCACAGATGTATCCGTAGAAACAATTGCCATGGCTTCACGTGGTCGCATGACCTGGTGCACACGCATCAGCATGCTGCGCCCGATCATTCCACCCGGATGAAACTTCGCAAAATCCTCCTTGTTGAATCCGCGCGCCTCGAGCAAAACCATCGCCAGGGCGTCGCCCAGTGCCAGCATCACTGTGGTGCTCGACGTCGGCGCAAGATTTAGCGGACACGCTTCCTGCTCGATGTTCACGTCGAGAAACAGATGCGCGTTCTGCGCGAGCGTTGATTTCGGATCGCCGCATATGGCAATGATCCGCACTTGAAAGCGGGCAATCGCCGGCAGAATCCGGACCATTTCTTCCGTCTCCCCGCTTGCGCTCAAAGCCAGCACCAGGTCGCCATCGGCAATTACGCCGAGGTCGCCATGCAACGCGTTCGAAGAATCGAGCACCACAGCCGGCGACCCGGTGCTGGTAAGCGTGGCCGCGATCTTCGCGCCGATATGTCCGGACTTACCGACTCCGACTACAACGACTTTGCCCCGCGCATCGACCGTCTCCTTGATGAGTTCAACGGCTCGAGAGAAATTTTCGCCCAGACGCTCCCGCAACCGCTTGAGCTCAAAAATTTCTATGTCCAGGACGCGTCCGGCCTTTTCAAGGTAGTCCATCGGAGTATATAATGTGGGCAGGCGTTGTGACGGGCAAGAGAACTTGCGCGCCTCGAACGAAAGGAAACAACATGAAAACATTAATGATCGCAATGCTGGCTGCGCTGGTTACAACCGCTTCGGCGCAAGAATTCAGAGCACCAATTGGCCCGCAAAAACCGGTGCGAGCAATGCCTACGCCGCCGCCGATCTCAGAACGTCCCGCAGTCGAGGGAGTAATTCCGCGAGGATTTAGCGGCAATCGTAACCCGTTCCAAATGCTCAATCCCTGGGCGCCGGCGCGCTACGGCACATGGGTAGACAGCACCTCATTCGATCCGAACCATCCCGGAAAATGGAACGGGATTAAGCTCTTCGAGATTGTGTTTTGATTTTGGATTGGGAGCGCACACGAAGCGCGTGCGCTCCTCAAAAAGACGCGTCGGATCTGATATCGGGGTTATTGTTCGTGACTGACGATTTGCGGCGCCGGCTTGTTCACCTCTAGTTGGGCGCTCACTTTTTGGATTTGCGCGGCCTGCTCTTTGAGCTGGGCAGTGAGAAGCTCCATTCCTTTTTGCTGCTGAGCCATGAGCGCCGCCTGGTTCGCCATTTTGGCGTTTAGTTGCGTAATGTTGGTTTTTTGTTCCTCGACTTTCTTGTGCTCTTTAAGGAACTCGTTGAGCAACATCGCGTTGACCGCATCGTATCGCACGGTTAAAGGCTGGCCGTCGGCATCACGCACCACCAGGTCGGGATTTACCTCGGCCACGTCTTCCGCAATTAAACCAAATTGCGGGGTGTTTTCGGCTTTCTTGGTGTCTGCGTTCTTGTAATGAAACGTGACCGGTTTGAGCGCCAGGATGACTTCGCTGGTTTGATCCATCGGTTTAATGTCTTTCTTAAAGCGGCGCGAGGAGTTACTCGTGCCCAGCTGACCGTCGGAGTCCACGATCACATTTATGCCGTCGAGGTTCCCTACTGTAACCCCGCGAATGTTGCCGATTTAGCATCTGTTACTTACGTCGAAGGCAGTAGCATCGCCCGGGGAGCCGATGGAAATAACGTTATCGCCCGAAGTCTGGTTGGCGCCGGCTTCGCGGCCGATGCCGAGGTCTTCTGTTAACCAGAAGCAAATGCATTCTCCGGTCCTCGCCTATCAGCGCAGCATAAAGGCATTGGTTTCGTTAAAGCTGACGCCGCGCGAAGCCGAAGTCCTTTTCTGGATTTCACAGGGCAAAAGCAATCACGATATCGGCGTCATTCTCGGCGCGAAGACCGGCACCATTTGCAAACACGTCGAACACATTTTGGGCAAGCTCAACGTTGAAAACCGGACGACCGCTGCAGTGGTGGCGCTCGAAACCTGTCGCTCGGACACGCCGGCGTCTGAAAGCAGCCCTGGTCAGTCTTGGGCTGCAGTTGCCGGTTTTATTACGACGCAGCTCTGTGCGTTATGCTCGGAGGGTCCCGAACTTTACGGCAAATTCGCGCGTCTGATTGCCTGAGCTCGGATGGTCTGACGAGCGCATTTACAATTTACCTTTCAGCCTCAGGGCCGCCGCGTGAAAGGCTCTCGGCGGGTTAGCGCTCCCCTTGAGCGAACTGGGCAAAAAACTTCGCCAACTGCGAACGCACCGCCTGAAACGAGAGATGCTCTAACGCGCGCTGCTCGGATTCGGCCACAATCGCGCCGCGTAAATCAGCGTTCTTCAACAGATCCAGCGCCATCGAAGCAATCTCCATGATCGTTCGGCCCTCGCCGCAAGTTTTTGAAAATGCAATTCGCTCAATCGCACCGTCGCCACCGACACAGGGAACTCGACAAAGGAGAGCGTCACCTGCTACCTGCCCGGGGACATGACTGCGATCCAGTTGCAGCACGATCTTATGCCGCGCCACAACGCGTAGATAATCCGGATACGATTTCCACCTCTCCACTACACGCAGTTTTTTCTCCGGAATTTTCAGTTCGGCAAGCAAACGTCGCCCTTTATATCCATCCAGATTAACGACGGTGACCGGTTCACCCGTCGCGTCACAAAGCTGACGCGCGACCAGCAGCGCTGCGAAATGATTGCGCGATGGCACGTCCCATTCGCGCGTGCCAACAAAGATTCCAGATTGCTCGTCCGGGGGCAGACAGAAATTCCATCTCTGGTCTTCAACAGGATAAGGCGTGGGAATAAATGCCACTCGCCTCAGGCTCCAGCAAGCGCTCTGATGGATCTCCGCAGCTTCCGGAGTCGTAGCGATACATCCACCCACTTGTGCGATTATTTTCATGAAGCGCGATAACCTGGCGCGGTCGCATAACTGTTGCGCGATCTGATGGAGCCCGGTCTCCTTTAACGAAACAACGACGGTGCGACCGTGTTTCTTTAGATCAGCCAATGCGCGCTCGGAAGCGCGAAAATCGCCGCGCAGGAGCAGAAGAACCGGTGTGTTCTCTGCGATGGCGCGACGCGTATTATGGTGAAAAGCTCCCTGCGTACAGGCCGCGAAGGCATGGAAGTTGATCGGTGGATGCGCACTTTCGCCTGGCGCAGGCAGGTGGCGGAACTCCTGTTCGGGATCGCGCCCCCTTGGATTGAGAACGGTCAATCGAAAGGCGTCCACGTCGTGAGAAGTCATGCTCTATGACCTCTCGGACAGTCAGTGGCGGACACTAATGACGAAGGTCGAATGACGAATGACGAAAGAAGCACGAAGCCCGAATGACGAAAAAGCTTTATCGCGATGTTCGTCATTTGATGATTTGTCATTCTTTCGCGTTTCGTTATTCGGATTTCGTCATTTTTCCTTTCGAGACTGAAACCGGAGGGACACAGGTTTTACTCGTTGATATCGGCCGGGGGCGGCGGCGTTGCCGATTTCAAAAGCGTTCCATCCTCGTTTTCCTGGTCCAGAGGTTTGACTGGGATGGCGCGCCGGATTTCGACCGGTTTCTTATCCTGCGGTTGGACTGGAATTGCTTTTCTGATCTCTGGAGCGGATTCGGCTGTTTGAGTACCGGCCCCGCTTCCGCTGACGTTCGCTGTTTTCACTGCACTGTCTCCGGCTACGCCGTCGGGCTTTTGATTTGCGACTGTTTCAGCTGCTGGCTGCGGCGGAGGCTCAGGTTTCAACGTTGGCCTGAGAGAATTGTAAGGATCCTTGTCGGCTAATAAGGTTGGACTTTTTACGGCGATTGGCGTGACCTCACTCACGTCCACGGCCAGCGCAGCCCGCGGCAAATCGCTCGAAGAAAAGAAGCGTGCGAGACGAGCGCGCGGCTCACCGTGGATATTGCAAGGCTCGGTCGGAACCTGCGATTGCGTGCCAATCTCCATGTAAGTGGTGCGCCGCTGAACCGTATCGCCATTGGGAGTCTTAACGGCGTCATAACATTTATCGGTGGCAAGCAGCCCAGACTTCGAACAAATCTCAACCTGCTTCAGTCCACCTGACGCGGATGTGGGCTGCTTGATTTCCTGCGGTGGATAGTGGTCAGCGGCGGCATTCATGATGTCCACCCAAACAGGCAGCGCCAGCTCGCGTCCAAACGCGCCGCGATAAATCTTTTGCGGCTTGTCGAAGCCCGCCCAAACGGCGCAGGTGAAATTGGAATCGTATCCGGCAAACAGCGCATCGGTAAAATCGTAGGCGGTGCCGGTTTTACCTGCGGCGGGAATTTTCTTCAGGCCAAATTGTGTGAAGGCAGCTTTTCCTGTCCCTGATTCAAGCGCGTCGGCGAGGCAGGAATTCACTTCGTAGGCGGTCTCAGGTTTGGTGACGAGCTTCCGGATACTCTCCCGTTTCGCGTCCCAAACCAGAGTTCCGTCCTTTTCCTCGATCCGCTCCAAAATGTGCGACACGTTCGGTCGCCAGCCGCCGTTTGGGAATATCGTGTACGCTAACGCGAGCTCAGCCAAAGTGACCTCGCTGCTCCCGAGAAACGTGGCTGGATAAGGACGAAGCGGAGAATGAATGCCTGCCGCAGCGCAAAGCTGCAGCACTGCATCAACTCCCGCGTCCATTCCAATTCGGACAGTTGCGCCATTTTTTGATTTCGCCAGAGCCTGTCTGGCCGTCATCGCGCCTTCGTAAGTGTTGTCAGCGCTTTCGGGTCCCCATTCGCCAAGAATTCCCGTTGTGCCACCGATCATTACTGCTCGGTTATCCAGTGGTGAGTCTTCCACCAGCGACCCGGGATACATTCCCTTTTCGAAAGCAGCCGCATAGACAAATGGCAACATCGCAGTCCCGGCAGGCCGCCGAGCTTGCAACGCGCGATCGTATTGGTTGTGTTCGAAATCGCGTCCACCAACCAGCACCAGAATGTCGCCCGTTGCATTGTCGAGACCGATGACCGCGCCCTGGAGATACTCAGGTGCAGGCTGGTTAGACGTCGTGCCGTTTGACTTGGCCTTCCGAAACGATGCCGCATACTGAGTGTAAGTCTGATGATTGTAATCGGGACGCTGTTCGACTCGTTCGAGATTCGTTCGCAAGGAATCTTCGGCAACCTTTTGAAGATCGACATCGATTGTCGTTTGAATCCGATAGCCTTCGTTGATTGCGCGGTCCCATCCGACGGCTGCGATCACCTGCTGGCGAATGTAATCGACTGCATAGGTCTGTCCCTGCGCGTTTTGCCGGCTGCCCACAACGATTTCCTGACTTCGTGCGTTGGCGCATTGTTCGCGACTGATGAACCGCAGGTCGCGCATCCGATCGAGCGCATAGTCGCGCGCTTCGCGTGAGGTCGCGCGATCGGTCCATGGCGACAACCTGTTTGGGCTCTTGATCAGGCCCGCGAGCGTCGCGCATTCTACCAGCGACATTTCACGGGCCGACTTGCCAAAGTACCCTCGCGACGCTGCTTCCGCCCCGTACAGGCCGGCGCCGAAATAGATCCGGTTCAGATACAGCTCCAGGATTTTCTGTTTGCTGAAGTTGTCTTCAATCCGTTGTGCCAGGAAAATCTCGAGCAATTTGCGGCGGAAAGTTTTTTGTTTCAGCGAAAAACTGTTTCGCGCCAGCTGCTGCGTGATGGTGCTGGCGCCCTGGCGCACATGGCCAGCCGTCAAATTTTTCAGCGCTGCCCGGATGATTCCGAACAAGTCGTAGCCGTGATGCTGATAAAATTTTGCGTCTTCAACGGCGACGACCGCGTTAATGAGATCGTGAGGCAACTGGTCGTACGGCACCGTCTCGCGATTCTCGACGTAGATTTGGCCGAAGATCTTGCCGTTGCGATCGAGGATCACGCTCGCTGATTCCATTTGTTCGAGCTTGCTTATGTCGAAGGCTTTTGCCTGCGCTTTGAGATCGGCGGCAAGACTGGAGATGTAGACTGCTAAGACGACAACGAGAATTGCAAGGATGGCAATGGGCACGTAAAACCACGGTCTAAAATACCAAGGTGGCCGAAAGCGATAGCCCGGTGGAGGCCTCAGATATGTGGCAGTCGGTCTCAAACTTTATGAAGGACTAGGTCGCCCAAGGTACGCGCCAAAAGCCAACGCTCAATGACCAATGACAAACCCGCTGTCCAGTGAGCGTCGAGCGTTGGGCGCTTGCCACGCCGAAGCTTTCGGCGTAGGCGGGTTGGACGTTGAGGACACAAACGGGAAACGCCGCGTTGATCGAGGTCATTCGATCCGAGATCCGCAATCGGGGACCACAACCCTTCTCCTGGTTCATGGAACAGGCGCTTTATCATCCGGAGCACGGATACTATTCCTCTGGCCGCTGCGCGATTGGCCGGAAAGGTGATTATTTCACTAACGTCAGCGTCGGCCCGCTTTTCGGGCAACTGATGACGGCACAATTCGCTGAGACCTGGGAGCAACTCGGTAAAATCGACAATTTTATCATTGTTGAGCAGGGCGCGCACGACGGCCAGTTTGCGCGCGACGTTCTAGAATCTGCCAAATCACGCACGCCGGAATTCTTCGAAGCTTTGGATTATCGAATAATCGAGCCATTTCCGATTTTGCGAGAGCGCCAATCGCAGACGCTGGAACCCTTTCGAAACAAGATTGAATGGCGCGATTCGCTTGAACCGTTCACCGGTGTCCATTTTTCAAACGAACTACTGGATGCAATGCCAGTACGCTTGATCAGCGGCAACACGGAAAAACTTGTCGGCCTCCAAGGCGAGAGGTTTGTGTTTGTCGAGCACTCGTCCGCAAACTCAGCCTTCAATCAGGCTGCACTCGATTGGGCGCACAGTATCGCAGCAAATTTGCGACGAGGCTACGTGATCGCCATCGACTACGGACATTGGGGCGATGAATTTCAGAGAGATATTCAGGTCCGCGCGCAACATCGACAACTTGATTCACCCTTCGACCAAATCGGTCACGCAGACATCACGATGCACGTCGATTGGACGAGCATTATCCGTCGCGCGGAAGCAGACGGATTGCGCCTCGCAGGATTCGCCGATCAGCACCACTTCCTTACTGGCGTCATCTCGACTTGGCCAGATCTCTTGCAGACCCGCTCCTCAAACTCGACGGCTTTAAGCCGTCGAGTTCAAACCGCCGATGCCGATCGCAAGACCAAACGCGCGCTCCAAACGCTGCTGCACCCCGAGATGCTCGGCCGCGCCTTTCAGGCGATCGCGCTCGCCAAGAATGTCGATTCGGGTGCGCCGCAGCTGGCAGGTTTCAAATTCGCGCGCGAACCGCGCTGCGCGCTGGGACTCAAAAAGCCAAATCAATAAGAGTTCGGGCTGCCATTCGCCCGGATGTGAGAGCTGATTGCAGGCGTCCCGGCCCGTTTCCGTGCCCGATTTATTTCCGGAGACGAAACCAGGGTAGCAGCCGCATTCTGCATCAAGCGGCAGTGGCTGGCGTAATCTGGTTGCTTATTATGATCTCGCTGAGGCTGAGCGATTACTCTACCCGCGGCCGGGTGCCGTTGAATCATTAGCGAATTGCACATGCGTATCACCGCCACGGTGCGATACTGAATCAAAGACCGATGGAACCCCGGAGCCCGCAATTTCAAAAGGAGCTAGGGCGGATCGAGGAGTTGATCAATGCGCTTAATGGTGCCGCCGATTCGGCTGTTGCGGCGCAGGCGCGTGAATTGGTTCAGGCATTGCTGGAATTGCACGGCGCCACGTTGGAACGCGCCCTGGAGATTGTTCACGAGAACGACCTTACGTTAGTCGATAAACTGGCGGACGATCCTCTTGTTTCCAATCTGTTGATCCTGCACGGCCTGCATCCGCTCGATTTGGAGGCGCGTGTGCGTGGCGCGCTGGAAAAGGTCAAACCGCGCCTCGGGCTGCACGGAGGCAGCGTGGAAGTGATCGGAGTAACGCCGGAGGGTGGAATTAAATTGCGACTGGAAGGAAATTGTCACGGTTGTCCGTCCTCGCGGATAACATTGAAATCGTCGATCGAGGAGGCCATTTACGCCGCTGCACCCGATGTGACGGGATTGGAAGTTGAAGGCGCGGTAGACAATTTCGTAAACGCACCCGACGGTTTACAACCGAAATTTATAGTGTGTCCCACTGATAACGAACAGGAAACCACAACAAAAAGAAACCCATGAGCAAAAATCCACAGCCCGTGCATGTGTCCGGGACTCCGAAGGGCGAAGAGCAGGCCCTGAAGAGTCATGAGCCCGGTCGTGATCCAAACCGAAAAAATTATCGAAGCGCGCGTGATTCGACCGGAATCAATGCTGATAAACGGGAGCCCATCGTTCCCGGAATGGGAAACATTCCCCCCGCCTAGCATTACATCGCTTCTTTAACGCAAGCGCGGCTGGCGTTAAAGTTTTCCGTGAGCTCGCCCCTGGCAAATTTGCGCAAGTTCGCTGGGGCCAAGCCTAAGGGGGAGTCGCTCCGCCGCGCGGCCGTCGAGCAATGCGAGCTCTGCAGCATTCGTGTTCCGCCGCAGCATCGACATCTCCTCGAGATGACGACGCAAAAGATCGTTTGCGTATGCGATGCGTGTGCCTTGCGATTCCAAGACGTGGTTGAAGGGCGCTTCAAATTGATCCCGCGCGATGCCCGTGCATTGCCAGACTTTGCAATGCCTGACGCCGATTGGGAGAGTTTCGCGTTGCCGATCAACCTCGCCTTTTTCTTTTACAGTACGCCTAGAAAAAAAATGATGGCGTATTATCCAAGTCCCGCGGGCGCCACCGAATCGCTCCTTCCGCTCGACGCGTGGGAAGCGCTGGTAAGCCAAAATCCGCACCTGCAAAAACTGCAACCGGACGTTGAAGCACTACTGGTCAATCGTGCGGGGAACGCGCGAAATTATTTCATCGCGCCGATCGATAAGTGTTACGAGCTTGTCGGGACGATCCGGATGCATTGGCGCGGTCTCTCCGGCGGACAGGAAGTCTGGGACAAAATCGAAAGTTTCTTTTCGCACCTGAAAGCAAATGCCTGATCTCAATTTCAAAGTAACTGGGATTGAGCCGGCCCAGCGCGGGCTCGCGCCGCTGTTGCATTTCGTTTTGGAAATCACGAACACGCCTGAAACGGAAACAATCCAGAGCATAATGCTCCAAACACAAATCCAGATTCAAGCACCGCAGCGCATTTACGAGGCAGAGGAAAAGAAAAAGTTGAAGGAGCTTTTCGGCGCGCCGGAAGACTGGGGACAAACTTTGCGAACCAGGCTTTGGACCCACGCCAACACGATCGTGCCCCAATTTCATGGACACACGAGAACGATCCTGCCTGTGCCGTGTACGTTCGATTTCAACGTCGCTGCCACGAAATATTTTTACGCTCTGCAGGATGGCGAAGTTCCCCTACTCTTCCTTTTCAGCGGAACTGTTTTTTACGCTGCGCCGGACGGCCGATTGCAGATCCAAAAAGTTTCCTGGGAAAAGGAATGCACCTGGCGCATGCCGATCGCGCGCTGGCAGGAACTGATGGAGCACCACTATCCGGATAGCGCATGGATCGCGATGCGTCGCGACGTGTTCGATCAACTCTACGAATTTAAGCGGCGCGAAGGATTGTCGTCGTGGGATGAGGTCCTTGAGCGCTTGCTCACGCCCAACGGAAGTGTGGCGTCATGAATCGCGAACTTGTCGATAAAGTCGTCCATGCCGTTCTCTACGAGGCTACATTCTTTATCCTTACCGCGCGTCGTCGAAAAGAACCAGCGCGAGCGTTTCACCTTCGGACGCGTTTACCCAAAACATACAGCGCAGCGCAAAGTGATCGCGAACCGTGTTCAATGCAGACCGAATGCCTCGCACGATGAATCGCATGACGTATCGCTGAAATAAACGCCGCTTTCTCAACCATTGGCGCGAGACGGGTGAGCAGATCTGGCTCGAAGCAATTGAACGCGAAGTAAACTGGGACCCGTTTCGTTGAGCGCGCCAATCAAGCACGGACAGGAGTTCACTTTCCAAGTGCGCGCGCGATCGATGGAACAACGGTGCGGCGGAATGAAATGATCGCGGCCGAATGAGCTCGAGACGCACGAGGTCGATCGAGCAGTTTCGAAGATCGCAGTGCGCATTTTCAACGAAACGCCGGTGCCTGGAGATCGGATCGAGATTCATGAAGAAGTGATCATGCGGACGTTCGCTTCCACCCACACGGTTTTGCACGCCACTGGGGGCGAATTTATTTCACTGCTCGATCCCGATCCTCAATACGAAAACGCGGCGAAAGCGTGCTGCAATATCGGATGCTGGCCGGTGCTGGTGGGCGATGAAGCAAAGCACGACCGCGATACGATGTTGTCGTCCCCGATTATTCTTTACGATTATCCAAAGGTCGCCGCCGAAAGCGCGGGCGATCTTTTCGACAGCACTGAGATCGACGAAATCCTCACCTTGCGCGTCAAAACGATGACTGATGAGGAGAAATTAGAGATGCGAAATATCGACGAGCATGCGCGTCGGATTCTTGAACGGACGGAAAAACTTTCCGCGGAGCATTTCATGCAAATGCACGGGACGCTGCGCGAGGTGCGAGTGTCCAAACAGGATTTCTTTAATCCGGCGCAGAAGATCGAAAGCGCGAACGTCCGCGGTGTCGATCTTAAGAAAGGCGACCGTGTCCGGATTCGTCCTAAAAAGCGTGCTGATATCATGGACATGGCGCTAGACGGAAAGGTGGCGATTATCGAAGCGGTCGAAGAGGACGTGGAGCACAACGTACATTTTGCTCTCGTTCTGGAGGATGATCCTGGACGCGACCTTGGAATGGATCGCCACATCGGACATCGATTCTTTTACTCGGCGGACGAAGTTGAGCCGATTTGAGGGAACCGCCCAATTCTCGACTGGCATGAAACGCATTCTCGTCGCCGGCATCGGAAACATTTTTTTCGGAGACGACGCATTCGGCTGCGAAGTCGCGGCGGAATTGGCCAAACGACCTTTGCCCGACGGCGTAACCGTCCGCGATTTCGGTATCCGCAGTTACGATCTTGCCTACGCGATAATGGATGATTACGACGCCACGATCTTAATCGATGCTTCTCCGCGTGGCGAAACTCCCGGAACGATCTATCTGATCCAGCCGGAAATAAATATCGACCCGGCAAAAAATAAACTGGACGAAGGAATTGATGAGGTAGTTAATGCTCATAGCATGAACCCAGTTCGGGCGCTGCAGTTAGTGCGCTCGCTCGGCGGCAAACCGCGCGAGGTCTATGTGGTGGGATGCGAACCTGCCGTTTTAGAACGTGAAGACGGAGAGATGCGATTGAGCGCAATTGTCCGGGCAGCCGTCACGCCGGCGGTGGAGATGATCGAAAAGCTGATTGCCGATCTTCGCGCAGGGCGATCGGCAAAATTTTCTGCGGGCAAAAATAGTTGCGACCAAACTTCGCAGCCGAGCGAAATCATATAGGAGGTACTATGGACGACTCGACCAATGTAGCCCTTTTGGCATGGGAGATCCTGGGCGCGATTGTGGCTCTTATCATCATTATTGTAGTAATTGCGATGATTCCCGAAATGCGGCGTTATTTTCGACTGAAAAGCATGTAGTGCCGCGCTCCTAAAAATTCAATTTTTGAAAACAGTTATGTAAAAGCACGAGGCAAAACTATGAAAGCACCTGAGATGATCATTGCCGATCGTCCTCCGGACGTTAAAGAAATTCATATCGTCTGGATGACGACCGGTCTGGGATGCGACGGAGATTCCGTGTCCATAACTGCCGCCTCGCTGCCTAGCATTGAAGACGTTGTCCTGGGCGCCATTCCCGGTCTGCCAAAGGTCCACGTCCATAATCCCGTACTCGCCTATGAAGTCGGCGATGATTTCATGAAGCATTGGTTCGACGCGGCCGCGGGCAAGCTCGAGCCTTTTGTGCTCGTCCTCGAAGGCTCGGTGCCTAACGAAAAAATCAAAAAGGAAGGTTATTGGGCCGCGATGGGAACCGATCCCGCAACCGGGCAGCCCATCACGACTAATGAATGGATCGACAGACTCGCACCGAAAGCGACGGCTGTTATCGCCGCGGGAACGTGCGCCACTTACGGCGGTATTCATGCGATGGAGGGAAATCCCACAGGCGCAATGGGATTGTGCGACTACCTCGGCTGGGATTGGAAATCCAAGGCCGGCTTGCCGGTTGTGAATGTTCCGGGTTGTCCCGTGCAGCCGGACAACATGATGGAGACGCTGCTGTATCTTCTCTATCAAGTCGCCGGGCTCGCGCCGATCATTCCGCTCGACGATCAATTGCGGCCGACCTGGCTGTTCGGTAAAACCGTGCACGAGGGATGCGATCGCGCCGGTTATTATGAACAAGCCGATTTCGCGAAGGAATATGGCTCCCCCAAGTGCTTGGTGAAAATTGGCTGTTGGGGCCCCGTTGTTAATTGCAATGTGACCAAGCGCGGTTGGATGGACGGCGTCGGCGGTTGTCCGAATGTGGGTGGGATTTGCATCGGCTGCACCATGCCGGGATTCCCCGACAAATTCATGCCGTTCATGGATGCCCCGCCGGGATCGGCGCTTTCGACGGTGGTCGTGGGAGTTTGGGGAGGCGTTCTTCGGGGACTGCGCGCGATCACAAATCGCGCCGTCAACAAAGAACCAAAGTGGCGTCATCCGCGCGGCGAACTGACCACTGGATACGAACCGAAATTTTACGGACAGAATCGCAACTAAAGGAGATATTTATGCCTGAAGTAATCACCGCACCGCAGAAAGGTACTTCTGCACCGCAGGGGAACATCGTCGAAATGAATTGGGACCCGATTACTCGGATCGTCGGCAGTCTCGGCATTTTCACAAAAATTAACTTCGATACCAAACAGGTAGTCGAATGTTACAGCACGTCGTCGATTTTCCGCGGCTACAGCATCTTTATGCAGAACAAAGATCCGCGCGACGCCCACTTCATCACGAGCCGGATCTGCGGCATCTGCGGTGACAATCACGCCACCTGCTCCTGTTATGCACAGCAAATGGCCTACGGAGTGAAGCCACCGCCGCTTGGTGAATGGATCGTGAATCTCGGTGAAGCAGCCGAGTACATGTTCGATCACAACATTTTCCAGGACAATCTCGTCGGCGTCGATTTCTGCGAGATGATGGTCAAGGAAACAAACCCTGGTGTTTGGGAAAAAGCGCAAAGAACAGAGGCGCCCCATGCAAAGGATCACGGCTATCGGACCATCGCCGACATCATGCACGCGTTGAATCCGTTCGAAGGCGAATTTTACCGCGAGACGTTACAAGTCAGCCGTTACACGCGCGAGATGTTTTGTTTGATGGAAGGACGCCACGTTCATCCCTCGACACTCTACCCGGGCGGTGTCGGCACGGTGCCGTCAATTCAGGTTTTCACCGATTACATGGTGCGTCTGGCGCATTATGCCGAGTTCATGAAGCGCTGCCTGCCGTTGCATGACGACTTGTTCGACTTTTTCTATGAGGCATTGCCGGGCTACGAGCAAGTCGGCCAGCGCCGCGTCCTATTAGGGTGCTGGGGTTCGTTCCAGGACCCGGACGTTTGCGATTACAACTACAAGACCATGGACAAATGGGGCGACGCCATGTTCGTCACTCCCGGCATCGTCGTCGACGGCGAGCTCGTCACCCACAACTTGATCGACATTAATCTTGGTATCCGGATCCTGCTCGGCTCTTCTTATTACGAAGACTGGGGTGAGAGCGGCGAAGTATTCGTAAAGAACGATCCATTAGGCAATCCAGTCGATCGCCGGCATCCCTGGAACCAAACCACTATTCCTAAACCTCAGAAACGTGACTTCGCCGGCAACTATACGTGGGTAATGTCGCCGCGCTGGCTGGATAAACGCACCGGCGACCACCTCGCACTAGACACCGGTGGCGGCCCGATCGCACGCTTGTGGGCGACAGCGCTCGCCGGTTTGGTTGATATCGGCTACGTCAAAGCGCCAGGGGACAAAACGGTGCGCATTCGTTTGCCGAAGACGGCGACAAAACCGGAAGTCGAATTTACCTGGCGCATTCCAAAGTGGAGCAACGCCATCGAGCGCGATCGTGCTCGCACCTATTTTCAGGCGTATGCAGCAGCCTGCGCTTATTACTTCTTTGAGAAGGCAATCGCGGAGGTGCACGCCGGACGCACGGCCACGTTCACACCTTTCAAAGTTCCGGACGAAGCCATCGGTTGCGGATTTCACGAAGCCGTCCGCGGTGTTCTTTCGCATCACCTGGTCATTCGCGGCGGCAAGATCGCAAATTATCACCCCTACCCTCCAACGCCGTGGAACGCTAATCCGCGCGATATTTATGGAACACCAGGACCTTACGAGGACGCCGTACAAAACACGCCGATCTTTGAAGACAATGGTCCGGACAAATTTAAGGGGATCGACATTATGCGCGCTGTGCGCAGCTTCGATCCATGCCTACCATGCGGTGTTCACATGTATCTCGGCGGCGGCAAGGTGCTGAAGAAAATGCACACGCCGACGGGCCTCGCCGGATTGGCTCACTGATTCATGGCTAACGAAGGCGGAATACAGGCGACGATCGAAGCGTCGCCGGATGAGATCTACGACATCGAGCTCGAGCACAGCTTGCTCGAAGCGAATGAAAAACTTGCAAAAGAGAATCGCGCCTTGTTGGACCAACATGGAACAACAGCGATCGATTTCATGGGCGCGATTGGATCCGGCAAAACTACACTGATCGCGAAGCTGGTCGAAAAATTGAAGGACAAAATGGGTGTTGCCGTATTCAACGGCGATGCGACGACCAGCAACGACGCCGACGCAATCGCAAAACAAAATGTGCCGGTTGTTCAGATCGCCACCATCAATGGTTGCCATCTTGATGCGAATCTTGTCGGCAAAGGCCTGCGCAAGATTGACATCGACAAGGTGAAGCTTCTTTTCATCGAAAACATTGGGAACCTGATTTGCCCGGCCGAGTTTCCATTGGGCTCAAAGGCGCGCGTGGTCGTAGTCAGCGTTACCGAGGGACCTTGGATGGTGCGCAAACATCCTCATATGTTTCTTGGCGCGCAGCTTGTCGTCATTAACAAGATCGACATGGCGAAGGCGATGGAAGTGAGCGTTGAAGACCTGGCGAGCGACGTGCACAAACTGAAGCCCGATATCAAAGTCATTCCGACCAGTTGCAAAACCGGGGAAGGCATTGAGAAAGTCGCCGCCGCTTTGCTCGCGGTCTAAATTCCATGCACGAGTTCTCGATCGCCGCGAGCCTGGTCGAGAAACTTTCCGAATTCGTTCGCGAAAATCCGGACAAGCGAATTTGCGAAGTTCGGCTTGAGATCGGCGAGCTCAGCCACATCGAGCACGATCAGCTGCACTTTTGTTATGAATCGATCACCAAAGAAACGCCGCTTGAAGGATCGAGTTTAAAAATCGACAAGGTCGAAGCGTTTGTGGAATGCCCGCATTGCTCCTATCGCGGGCGGCCGAAATACTGGGACGATATTCTGGCAGGTGCACCCGTTGTGACCTTTCAATGCCCGTCCTGCGGCAAGACTGTCGGGGAAACACAGGGCAAAGAATGCGCTATCAAGTCGGTGAAGTTTAGCCAGATCCAACCGGTACCATCATGACTCTGCTTTCAATTCTATTTCTCGGCTTTTTTCTTGGCATGCGGCATGCCACCGACTCCGATCATGTGGTTGCGGTAACAACTATTGTCAGCAGGCAACGTCAAATCGGCACTGCGGCCATGACCGGAATTTTCTGGGGAATCGGACACAGTATCACGCTGCTCGTCGTAGGCGGAGCGATCATTTTGTTCGGTGTTGTAATCCCGGAACGTCTCGGAATGGGACTGGAATTTTGTGTGGCGCTCATGCTGATTTTACTTGGGTGGCTGAATTTGCGCGCGTTTAGGCGCAGCGTCGATTCGGTTTCGCCAAACGAGCACGTTCACGAACATATCCATCGACACGGAGATTTCATTCACAGCCATCCGCACGGGCATAACCCGGAAAATCACGGGCACACTGAAAGCGAAGTGCCGACCGCCCGTTTAGATCGACGCTTTGGTCGGTCGCACTTCTTTCGTATCTTCAGGCCGATCATCGTGGGCGTTGTGCACGGCCTGGCTGGCTCTGCTGCAGTTGCGTTACTCGTCTTGCCCGTTATTCGCGATCCAATCTGGGCCCTGCTCTACCTGTTAATCTTTGGCGTCGGCACGATAGCGGGAATGATGCTGATTACCGCGGCCATCGCTGCTCCGATCACGTATTCAGCAAATCGATTTCGCCTTTTTAACCGTTACGTAAGCGCTGCCGCCGGCATGCTCAGTTTGATTTTTGGTTTGTTCCTCTTCTATCAAATCGGTTTTGTTGACGGCTTGTTTCGTTAGCCGAAACGGCTCGCCATGAATCGCGAGCGTTTGAAGGTCATCGTGCGCGGTGCCGTCCAGGGCGTCGGTTTTCGCCCATTCGTTTATCGACTCGCATCCGAGCTGAAGCTCACAGGCTGGGTTTCGAATTCCTCCCAAGGCGTGTTCGCAGAACTGGAGGGTCCGCGCACTGCGCTCGATGCCTTTTCGATTCGGCTCAGAAAAGAAAAACCGCCGCGGGCTATCATTCAAAGTCTTGAATCATCTTTTCTTGACGCAATCGGTTACAGCGGATTCGAGATCAGGGAAAGCGAAACTGCTGGAGATAAGTCCGCGTTGATTCTCCCCGATATCGCGACGTGCGTGGATTGCCTCCGCGAGGTTTTCGATTCAACGAACCGCCGTTTTCGCTACCCATTCACGAACTGCACAAATTGCGGCCCGCGATTTTCAATCATGGAAACGCTGCCGTACGACCGGGCGAACACGTCGATGAAAAAGTTCCTGATGTGTCCGGATTGCGAGCGTGAATATCACGATCCGCTCGACCGCCGTTTTCACGCGCAGCCGAATGCTTGTCCCCGGTGCGGCCCTCATTGCAATTGTGGGACGAAGACGGCGAACGTTTCAGAGAAGGACAACGCTTTGCGAAGAGCGGCCGACGCGATTCGCTCCGGCAAATTGTGGCGCTTAAAGGCATCGGTGGTTTTCAACTAGTCGTCGATGCGCGCGACCGAGCAGCGGTCGTTCGTCTGCGTGAACGGAAACATCGCGAAGAGAAACCGTTCGCGCTCATGTATCCTTCGCTCGACGCCGTTCGAGCCGATTGTGAAATCTCTGAGCTCGAGGAACGCTCGCTGCTTTCACCCGAGTCACCGATTGTTTTGGTCAAGCGCGACCACTGGGCGGGCCAAGCAACGGCTCAGCGAGCCGTCTCACCAATTGGCGAAGCCGTCGCGCCGCGAAATCCGAACCTTGGAGTGATGCTGCCGTATTCACCGTTGCATCATTTGCTGATGCGCGAACTTAGCTTCCCGATCGTCGCGACGAGCGGCAACCTGACCGACGAACCAATCTGCATCGACGAACACGAAGCGTTGCAACGATTGCGTGAAATCGCGGATCTATTTCTTGTCCATGATCGTCCGATCGTACGTCACGTGGATGATTCAATTGTGCGCGTCATTTGCGATCGTGAAATGGTCCTGCGTCGCGCTCGCGGCTACGCACCGCTTCCCATCGCGTTTAGATCCAAAATTGAGAACCGGGAATCGAAAACTGTTCTTGCCGTCGGCGCGCATTTGAAAAACACGGTCGCGCTAAAAATCGATAACAACGTTTTCGTTAGCCAGCACATCGGCGATCTCGAAACGAAACAAGCGTACTCCGCGTTTCAATATTTAGTACAGGATCTACCGCGCCTTTACGATGCCAGGATCGATATCGTCGCCTGTGACATGCATCCGGATTATCTTTCGACGAAATTCGCGATGCAGCTTGGATTGCCTAACAAGCCCATCCAACACCATTTGGCGCACGTCGTCGCATGCATGGCAGAAAATGAAATCGAACCGCCGGCACTTGGCGTGGCATGGGACGGCACCGGCTACGGCTTAGACGGAACGATCTGGGGCGGCGAATTCTTACTCGTCAAAGAGGATGTGTCTTTCGAACGCGTCGCGCATTTCAGACAATTTCGGTTACCCGGCGGCGATCGGGCGATTAAAGAGCCGCGTCGCAGCGCCTTGGGACTGCTTTACGAAGTCCTCGGCGACGGCGCATGGGATTTCCCACCGTTGGTGGCCGATCTTTCGGAACAAGAGAAATCGCTGCTTCGGCAAATGTTGGAAAAACAGATCAACGCGCCAATCACATCCAGCGTGGGCCGATTATTCGATGCCGTGGCGGCGCTGGTCGGTCTGCGTCAGGCATCGAGCTTTGAAGGACAAGCCGCAATGGAGCTGGAATTTACACGGCAGAAGCACATTCGGGCTGCGTATTCATTCATGGTGACAGATGGATTGCCAATTGTTGTGGACTGGGCGCCTGGCATTCTTCAGTTGGTCGACGACGTCGCCGGCGGCGAGGACGCCGGTCTGATTTCGGCGAAATTTCACAACGGGTTGGTTGAAGCCGCGGTCGATGTCGCAAAGAAAATCGGTGAATCGAAGATCGTTCTGAGCGGTGGTTGCTTTCAAAATCGTTATTTAACTGAACGGATCGTCGAGCGTCTTCGCGAAGAAAATTTCCGGCCCTACTGGCACCAACGGATTCCGCCCAATGACGGAGGGATTTCAGCGGGGCAGTGCGTGGCGGCAATCCAAAGTGAAAAAATGAACTGACCAACCGATTGAATGATGAACTTGATTTACGGAGAAGTTGTGGCCCTCAATGAGCGCGACTCAATGAAAATGGCGCGAATCAAGATTGCCGGCGCAATTAAGGAAGTTTCAATTGGGCTACTGACCGGCGTCGAATTGGTGATAGGGTTTTGTTATGCGACGGCGTGGCCATCGCGAGAGTGGACAACAGACCTCTGATTATGTGTCTGGCGATTCCAGGTAAGCTGATCGAGATCGCGCACGATGCAAACGGCGTGCGGATGGGAAAAGCGAACTTTGGCGGGATCGTGAAGCAGGTTTGTCTCGGTACGCCTGAAGTCGAGACAGGAGATTACGTTTTGGTGCACGTCGGTTTCGCTTTGAGCAAAGTCAATGAGGAGGAAGCCGCACGGACTTACCAGCTCTCGATGAGATGAAACAACTCGGCGAACTCGACACGCCGATGTCGATCCTGGCTGGGCCGAAAACGCCGCATGAAATATCTCGACGAATACCGACGAAGCATTGGCGACAAAATTGTCGACGAAATTCGGCGCATCGACCAAAGCCATGGGTTTTGATGGAGGTCTGCGGCGGGCAAACGCACACCATCGTCAAATATGGGATCGATCGTTTACTGCCTGACAAAATCGAGCTCGTGCACGGACCCGGTTGCCCGGTTTGCGTCACCTCGTTGGAAATGATCGACAAGGCTCACGCGATCGCGAGACGGCCGGACGTGATCTTTTGCTCGTTCGGCGACATGCTGCGTGTTCCGGGTTCGGATGCCGATCTTCTCGTGCTCAAGTCACGCGGCGCGGATATCCGTGTGGTCTATTCGCCGATTGATTGTTTGAAAATCGCACGGGCGAATCCCAACAAGAAAGTGGTGTTTTTCGCCATTGGTTTCGAAACCACCGCGCCGGCGAACGCGATGTCAGTGTTTCAAGCGAAGAAACAAGGAATCAAGAACTTCTCGATCCTGGTCTCGCATGTGCTGGTACCGCCGTCGATCGCATCGATTCTGCAATCTCCGCTCAACCGTGTTCAAGGATTTCTTGGACCCGGTCATGTTTGCACGGTGATGGGTTACCGCGAATACGAACCGATTGCGGAACGCTTCAAGGTTCCGATTGTCATCACTGGCTTCGAGCCAATCGACATTTTGGAAGGAGTGTTAATGACGGTGCGTCAACTCGAGGCTGGGACGCATGACGTGCAAAATCAGTATCCGCGTGTCGTCGATCGGGAGGGCAATCGCGTTGCTCAGGATTTGGTGAACAACGTCTTTGAAGTCTGCGATCGCAAGTGGCGCGGCGTCGGTTCTATTCCGAAGAGCGGATACAAATTGCGTTACGAATTTCACGATCACGATGC